>JARRLT010000024.1:0-31972 GCA_037386725.1 Promethearchaeota archaeon | reverse complement strand
GGGCCTGGGTTACGTCAAAGGGGTCATTCCCGTGGCTTTGAACCAGAACCCGGGAATCCAGGTGGGCTTTCCGGGCAACCTGGACAGATTTGAAGCTTGCTTCAACCCCGGCGTCATCGTTATCCAGGAAGAAAATGACCCGGTCTGTATACCTTTTAATTAACCTGGCCTGCTCCGGGGTAAATGCAGTTCCTAAGGGAGCCACTGAATTTTCAATGCCTACCTGGGATAAACCAATTACGTCAAGATAACCCTCGACTATTATGGCCTGTCCGTCTTTGCGTATAAAATCTTTCGCACTGTTTAAGTTATACAAAGCATTCTTTTTTGAGAATACTTTCTATTGAATATTATACCTTCTTGCCTTTTAATATCTTTACTGGTGGCATTATTTTCCGGTTTCGTTTTGAAACCGTTATGTTTTTCCAGCCCATTTCAGTTAGAGTCTTTTTCAAATTTTCAATAATAGGAGGAAAATCAATAATCGCTATCTGCCCATTTGGTTTTACCACTCTATCTATTTCTTTAAATACCTTTTCTCGTTCTTCTTTTTCGTGGACATTATGGATGGCTATGCTTGAAATTACTACATCTATGGTTTCATTTGGGAAGGGAAGTTCTCGCATATCTCCTGTTTTTATTTCCACACGATCTGCAACACCTTCAGCTTGCACATTTGTTAGAGTAGTTTCAGGACTATTTCCTAACTGATCTTTACTTTGCCAGATGTCTATACCTGTAACTTTTCCGTTATTTAATCTTCGTGCTGCAGTATTAAGAAACAAACCTCGTCCACAACCAATATCTATAACGTTTTCATCACCTTTTAAAGCAAGTGAGTCAACAATTTGTTCGATTAAGGTTACTTTCCCAATTTTACTACTCCATATCATAAATAGAGCTCCAGATAATAGGTAGGATCCTAATACAAATCCAAAAATGATTATAATTAAGGATATAACTGGTTCTGTTATGATATAAAGATTTAAAAAAAGACTAACTAATATACATATGATTCCACCAATAGCAAAACCAAAAACAATTAGTGGTGCATCTATACCATAATTCGTTTGTTTTGATATATTTTTCATAAATTATTCCTGCAGATATAATTTAGTTTTAATTATGAAATGCTTCGGGTTTTTCCTAATCAAGTAAAGAAATTCAAAAATAAAAAATTATTCTTAAGAATTATTTATTCAAAATAATTTAACTATTTAATTTTTTCTCTAATTCTAATATTATTGAATTTCAATTTACGGAATCTGAAAAGTTTTTTTAAATGTTTAATTTGATCTCATTAATATTTAATATAATGAACTTGAGAGATAATAAGAAAGCTAATTATATTAAAAAAGATAAATCCATAAGTATAAAACCAATTTTTGTAAATTATAAAATTTCCCCAAGAACCTAATAATTTTTTTGTGAGTATAATGAACCTTAGAGATATAATTAATGATGAAATGAAGGGAATCCCTGGCGCAGCTTTCAGAAGAAATAAACTTTTTTTATAAAGATATTGAATTTATTACAAAGAAGTGGATTTTAGAAATAATTTGGGAATTAGAAACCTACAAAGGATCTAATTTTAACGAATTAAAACGACAAATCAGAGGTATATCATCAAGAACTTTATCAGATCGCTTGAAAGAATTACAAAATAATGGTATAATTGATAGAATTGTTCAAAAGACACATCCTCCTTCTGTACTTTATGAATTGAGTGAAAAAGGGAAAGGCTTTGTAGAGATGATGACTTTAGTTATTCTTTATTTGAAACAAGAACTTTAAAACCATAAATCAAATATAACAAAATTTTCATAGTAAAAATTAAATGCCCAAAATACTTCAATCTTTATGTTAATCAACAAAATTAATTAAAGAATGTATATATCCCCTTCTGAAATATATAACGCTTTTAAATTTGGGTATTTTAATAATCAAAGAGCTTGTGATCTTTTACTAAGAATTATTGATAAGAGTAAAGATCAACAAAAGCGTATTGAAAGTCTTCAATTTTTAGAGAAATTTAATTTTATTAATGAAAAGATTTATCAAGCTTTGGAGAATCTTATTATCTCTGACCCTAATCCTTACATTCGAATGTATTGTATAAAAATACTTAGTACAACCTTTATTGAAAAAGTTATAAATCCAATTAAATGGCTAATAAAGTATGAGAATGATTTTGATTCGTATATCAATATAATCAAAATCCTTTTAAGAATAAACTCTGAAGAATCACATTTACTCATTATTAAGGAGTTGAATCGGATTATAAAGAGGAAGTACGTTGATGAAGATTCATATTATAATAATAGAAGATTTAAGGTAAGTTTAAAATCAATTTTAGATGAAGAAGATCTTTTCAATCTATCAATAAATCAATTAGCTGAAATTCTAATTAATTATAAGGGTATACAAAGTTTAATTAATAAATATGAGAGAATCTTTTTTGAATGGTATCGTGGAAAAGTAACTAAAATTGATTTTTCTCAATTAGGGCGTTCTAATTGGACTTCTTGGATGTATAGATACTCGAATGGAATTAAAAATCTCTCTGAAATTCCTGAAATATTCCATTTTAGAAAGTTAGAATCTCTTAATCTATCAAATAATCAAATTAATTCTCTCGAAGGAGTGGAAAATTTTAAAGGAATTACACATCTATATTTGAGGAATAATCATATAGAGAATGTAAATTGTCTAAAATGCTTAAAAAATATGCCCAACTTGAAATATTTAGATCTCAGAGGTAATAAAGTGATACATAATATTCACAATAAAGATTTCAAGGAAGTTAATTTAGTTCTAAAAGAATATATGCCTTAAACGAAGATTATTTAATTTTAAAATTAATATCCAAATGAATTATTTTCTTGCTTTCAATATGATCAATTCCTCAACTTTAAATTTTTACACTACCTTTAATCTATTTCACTTAAGGATTTATATATTTTAAGGATTCTATTTTTTAATATAAAATTTACTTTGATTATAATCAAAAATAAAGTGAGTCAAAAAATGTCAGAACTTTATCAAAAGCTTCAAAATATCGTATCTGAAAATTTCATATCGAATAGTGAATTAATTAGACATTCCTATTCAAGAAACGTTGATCCAGTCCTTCAAGGTATTCCAGATATTGTCATTAGACCGAAAACAAGTGAAGAGATTTCAGAAATATTAAAAGTTGCTAACCAAGAAAATATCCCGGTGATTCCAAGGGGAGGAGGAGATTGTGAATTTGGAGGGAGCAAACCGATAGGGAATAATGGAATAGTTCTTGATATGAAAAGAATGGATAACGTATTAAATTTAGATCAAGATAATTTGATCGTAACAGTACAAGCTGGTATTTCATGGGGAAAATTAAATGAGTACTTATCAGATTTTGGTCTTTATACTGGATGTATGGGTCCTGGAAGTGGGATGACTGCTTCAATAGGTGGTGGTATTTCTCATCATAGTGTCGGTGGAGGAGGATGTGCGAAATATGGGGCATGTACAAATCAACTTGTAGGATTAGAAGTTGTCCTTCCAACTGGAGAAATTATTGAAACTGGTTCGAAGGCTAATAAATACGCAAAGTATCCATTTAATCGATTTGGGAATGGTCCTGATTTAGCAGGATTATTTTGCGGTGATAATGGGTTATATGGAGTCAAAACAAAAGTTTCGCTTCAAGTTTTTCCAAGGCCTCTTTATGCTAATTATAAAACATTCTCTCTTCAAAGGAAATCACCACAAGTATCTTCACAGATTTTTACAGAAATCAGAAGGAAAGGTATTGATGTTTATGATGCAATGTACATAATGGATTTAGTGGTAAATATTGGATGTCAACAAGGAATGTTTCCATTGTGGGATTCTCTCAAACGTAAACGGGGAATTTTCTTTTATACAATTGAAGCTAACTCTGAAAGAGAATTAGAGGAAAAAACAAAACAATTGGATGAAATTATTTTAAGTAAAAAGAAAGTGGAAGAATTAGGTTCCGAGATCTCAGAGGGAAATTTTGCAAAGTGGCATTATACCGAACAAGGACATTGGCAAACTTATCATAATCTTTGGGGGTTATTTCCAGCTTTAGAACCCCTAACAGCAGAATGTTTCACTCCCATTAATACATATCCGGAGATTTTAGCAGATTTAGATCAATGGGATATCGAACACAATGATGACATTCAAAAAATTACAGAAATCACCGGAACAAGACCAATTACTGGAAGTGGACCTATTTTATTAATTGATGGCTGCAATGTAGAACTTACATGTGGTTTTACTAGTTTTGGTGCATATTATAATGGTGAATTTCATAAGGAATTTGAAGAAATCAACTTGAAATTGTGGAAAAATCTTTTGGAAAGAGTGACGAAACATGGAGTGCAATGGTATATGATGGGTGATTTAATGTCGCGAATGATGGTGGAACTTGGGGCTTATTCAGAAGAGTTTTATAATTTAATGAAGTCAATAAAAGAAACAATAGACCCAAATATGATTCTTAGTAGAGGGAAATTTAATTTTTGGGAGGAGAATTAAGAAAAAGTTGAAATTAGACATGAAAGAAAAAGCAATTAATCTTGAAAATAAGGTTGGTAAAAAAGTAAAGTTAAAAGGGCATATCGCAGAAGGTATTTGGCAACATAGATTTAAATTTATCGAAACTCACCCTCAGGAAAATTATTTCGACTTAAGTAAAGCTAACCTTCAAATTGTCGTATATACGAAAGATAAAATTAATTGTGATAATGAAATAGAGTTTACTGGAAAACTAATAAAAATCTATGGGAGTAAACATCCACGTTCAAAAGTAGATGAATCCTACTTTGAATATCAATTAATTGCTGATTCATGGAAATGTCTAAAAAAATGATTATAAAATTAAAGAAAAGTGATCAAATATGAGTAAGATTAAGAATTTAAAGCAACAATGGGAAGCTATAATGAGTTGTATGGGTTGTGGTGATTGTGGATATGCCATTCGTCCTGCTGTTGGTAGATTCCTAACTTGTCCCGTGAAAGAGGCTAAGGGTGAAGAAGGTTTTGAAATTTACTTCTCTCGTGGTCGAATGAATGTACTAAAAAGCATATTAGAGGGAAAGTTATCGTTAAATAAAGAACTTGTTGATTATGTTTATCAATGCACTGAATGTGGAAACTGTACTGAAGTCTGTCATCAAACTCAAAATGAAAGTATTGTGTTAAATACTTCAAAATGGATTGATCATGTGGAAGTCTGGAATGCTTTACGAAAAGATTTAGTTGAAGCTGGATTTGCCCCATTAGAGAAACATAAGACGTTAGTTGAATATATGAATAATCCAGAGATGAGAAATCCTTATGGGGAAGCAAAAAGTAAGAAGTCCGAATGGGCATCAGAGTTTTCAAATGTTAAAGATCAAGCTGATCTTGTATTTTTTACGGGATGTACAATGCCCTTGAGACAAGTTGATACTTTAAAAAGCTTAATGAAAATTTTGGAAGCCTCAAAAAAGGAAATAGCCTTATTAGATGATGAATGGTGTTGTAGCTCTATTGCTCTCAGAATTGGAGATGAGAATACAATACTAGATTCAATTAATCACAATATAGATCAGATAAGAAAATTTGAAGGAAAAACGATATTTACCGCATGTGCAGGATGTTATAGAACATTAAATAAAGATTATCCTGAAATATTAGGAGAAGATCTCCCCTTTAAAGTAAAACATGTTACAGAAATATTAATTGAATTAATTGAAAATAATCAAATCCCTTTTAAGGAAGAGGAAGTTGAAATTCAAAAAGTTACATACCATGATCCTTGTCATTTAGGAAGACATATGGATTTTTATGAAATACCCAGAAACGTGATTTCCAAAATACCAGGGGTTAAATTAGTCGAAATGAAAAGAAATCGTAAAAATGCATGGTGTTGCGGAGCTGGTGGTGGAGTAAAAAGCCAATATCCTGATTTAGCTCTTGATATTTCAGAGGATCGCATAAAAGAAGCTATTGAAAGTGGAGCAGAGATATTAACAACGAGTTGTCCCTTCTGTATCGGTAATTTAAAAGATGTATATGATAATATGAATCCCGAAATTCAAGAGAAAATTAAAGTAATAGATATCATTGATTTAATAGCATCCAAACTAAAATAAATTGAACAGAAATTAGAACTTATTTAAATAATAATTAGATAAATATTTTTCAATTTTTATTTCTTTTTTTGTTTCTTATTTTTATAGATGAGGTTATAATTCTAACTGATTAATTTAAATTGAGTATCCATTTTTTTGAATATCAAATAAATAAATTTGTACTTAATTCCTAAAATGGAATAATAATAATCTCAAATAAATTTGAATAATATCATTAAATAGATATCTAACAAATTCATATTTAATAGAAAAATCTTATATTTTTAACAATATGAACGAATTAGAGAAATATCTCCAACCAACAGAATTCTTCGATTTTAATAAGAAAAAAGTAAAAAAGAAAGCAATTGAAATCACGAATAAATTAGAAAATAAGACTGAAAAAGTCCAAGCTCTATTTTATTGGGTTAGGGATAATATTAAATACAATATGATGAGCTATATCCCTCAAATTAAAGCTAATTTTAAAGCAAGTGTAACATTAAGAAGAGGATATGGCTTCTGTGTTTCAAAAGCCGTCTTACTTTCCACCTTTGCAAGAGCACTTGAAATACCGGCTCGGATTCATTTAGTTGATATTATAAACCATAAAATTTCTCAGAAAGTGATCGATTTTATGGGTACTAATGTTATGCATTATCACGGTTACAGTGAAATTTTAATAAATGATAAATGGATTAAACTTGCTCCTGTTTTTGATAAGGGAACGGCATACAAAGCTGATTTTCTCCCATTAAATGAATTCGATGGAAAGAATAATGCATTATTTAGTCATTATGACCCAAATGGAAATATATTTGTAGAATATATAAAAGATCGGGGAATATGGGCAGATCTGCCTTTAAAAGAAATTGAGAAAGTTTTTACTGAAAAATATGGATCTATTTTTGAAGAAGGTTTAAGTGCCACTCCTATCAACGATAATAGTGTAACATATAAATTGAAATAAATTTTCTTCCTTATTGGATTATTCAAAATGTGAATTTAATATTAAACATTAAAGACTTGATTTACTTAATCAAATTACGCATCGAAATTTTCTGTATTTTTATAAATTCCTTTTACTTCTGAAAGGTTTATGGTTAATAAAGTATGACCTCTGTGATTTTTTTCAAATTTTCGTACCAATCCTTCATTAATAGGGTCGCTTGGAATAATAATTACATATACTTTGCATTTTGCGCATGCCCTTACTCTCATTTTTAAAATATTTATCTTCTTATTTGGAGTATAATATAATAAAAATAAATATAAACTTTCTATAGATCATTTAAACACATAATAATATTCAATAAAAAATTCATAAGTATTAAACTAAAATAAGAAGTGTTCTAATCATTACATAAAGCAAAATAATTAAATTGTTATTTTGTATTCAACTATTAATAGTTAAAATAAAAAAAGATAATATATTGAATTAAAAAACAGGGATTGTGGAAAAAAATGTGTCCAGTTGGAATTTATCTGTATGAAATTGATTCATCTTTTGGTCCAAATCTAATTGCTGAATATAATATTACAGATGCAAAAGTGAATAAGGAAGTTTTAAAGAAACTAACGGATAAACATGTTAAAAAGGATTTGGTTGATGCAACAACGCAGTTGGATAAGTCCCGATTTTTTTCAAGTAAACTTGAATCTGAACCCCTTAAACAAAAAAATATTTATTTGGGATTTATTTTACGTGAAGATGAGGATCTTATCTCTTTAAAAAGCGTATTTGAGAATATTCAAGGGAGAGTTGCTAAAAGTTTTGATGAAAAAAACCGAGAAAAAATGCGTTCTCTACTTAAGGATACTTTAAATTCTATATTAAGTCTCATGGAAAAGTTAAAAGAACCTGGGATTATTCATGAAACGATTAATGAAAAAACTAAAGTATTACTTGATGATGGGAAATTGCAAGAAGCAAGAGAACTAATAGATCTTGGAGAAGAGATTCCTAAAGAATTCTCGGAATTAATTAAAGAGGCAGACAAACTTTTTTCTGAAAAAAATTTCAAAAAAGCTAAGAAGAAATTTTTGAAAGCATCACAGTTAGCGGCAGAAATTCAAGAAGGTGAACTTGTAGAATTTTTAAGGAACAAAGCCAAACAAGTAGGAAATTTTCCAGATCTTATTGATAGACGTGTGGATTTAATCAATGAATTAAGCGACATTCTAAAAGAATTTGAAAGAGACGAACTTAAAGTGTATGATCAGTTAATAGATTCGATCGATGATTTACTTTCAATTGCTAATACTTTCGGAGAAAATGAGAAATTTGACCTTCTAACTGATTTTATGAACCTTGTTAAGAAGGCTTCCAATAAGGCAAAAGATCTCTATGATCTTGATAAGAAGATTAATGAATTCCTTTTAAAGTTATAAACTAAAGAGATACTAATAATCTTTTATCCCTCTCCTAATTTAGACTTATTTTATTTAATTTTTAAAAATAAAAAGTAGTATTTGATAAAAAATAGAAATTTTAGATTTCCTAAAATGATGTATTGATTATTCTTGAGATGATTCTCCCGCTTGAGGAGGTATATATTCTCCAATATCTGGAAAGATAATTTTAGCTATATCCCAAGCCATTTTAGAGGGATAACTTAATGCACTTTTTATAAGTTCTTCACCAGTTTGATTGGTGATTTCTACTCGATATATCTCTGGATTATTTTCCAACATCATTTCATATTTTGCACCTCCAGTACCTTCGGGAACAATTAATATTGCTGAATCTAAAGCTTGTTCAGTTTTCGCGTCTTTTAATCTTTTAGCAGCATAATATCCTGCCACTCCAGCGCTTCTATCAAAAGTTTTAATTGATGGAATCTCTAAACCCCATTTTTTACCACCAGTTTCGATTAGTGCGGCAATGGTCTGACTCCTTTTCCCTAACATAAATTTATATTCCATTTGTGTACTGAAATCTTTTCCTTTTTCCTCGCCAATTTTGGTTATACATTTAAGTACAGCTCCTGCCACAGATTGTGGATTTGCTTCAATGGAATATTCTTCTTCAGCAAGAATCTCTTCAATCTTTTTCTTTATAACTTCTCTCGGACTTGAAAAATCTATTACCTCCTCTGGTGGAAGTGAAGGTGTAGCCTCGGCTAATTCTACTCCTGTTTCCATGAGTTCCTCCACGGTCATCTCTTCCATAACTACTTTCTCTATAAATTTTTTACATAATTTAATTGAATAACGCGGATTTCCTTTTGTTTTTTCATAAATCATTTCTAATAATTTCTCATTTAAAGGAAACAACGGATACAATGGTGGATTAAGATTATTATCGTCCCAAAAAACTTCCATCGTTTTAGCGTAAAATATTTTCAAATCGTTTAAACTAAAAGGTTTTAGTTCTTGTTCAGGTTCCATTCTTGATCTTAAAGGTGGATCTGCAATTTCTAATACTCTTGGCCAAATTTCCTTTAAAACAGCGGTAATGATAACTAGTCCCTTAACTTCATTATACAATCTTTTAAGAACTTCAAGGAATTTTCTTTCAGCGCCTTCTCCTAACATCCGGTATGGAGATTCTAACTCATCAAAATATAAAATAAGAACTCTATCTAAATTGTCTGTAATTATTTTGATCATAGCAAGACAAATATCATCATCCTCGAGTACAGAATTAATACCAAGGTCTGCGAGTTCTTCTGGTTCTAAATCTTCTCCCAGGAGCCATCTTTCTGCCAAAGCTTTTCTGTTTTTATCCAATTGATATGTTACTAATGCTTTTACACAATCAGCAAATACTCCTGGAAACTCTCTTAGCCCCCTCTGAATAACCTCATCAATATTAGATTTTTGGAAAATACCTCCTTTCTTGCCTCCCCATTTCTCTTCCACTAATTTTTTAGATACAATATTAAGTATTTCGGGTCCCACATCTTCGATTATACAAGTATAAACATGAAGAAGTACACGGATACTTGCTGGGGGGCTCGGAACATAAATGATTGTCCAATCTACCGGTTCTAATTTTCCTGCTTCAACTTCTTCTGTTTCACCGATCTCTTCTAATTTCTTTCTATTTTCTATCTCTTTATCTTTAAATGAATGATAGGCATGTGTCTTTCCTGTGCCAGCTGAGCCCAATACCGGGATAAGTCTTGAAGATCTATCCCTATGGGTCTGTCGTACAAGTCTGTAAACTTCTCTGTCAATATAATTACGCGGACGAGAAATATCCACTTTATCGGGAATATCTCCTCGCGAAACAAATGAACTAAAAGGTACAATGGGTGATTCCCTCAGTACATCCAAATACATCTGTTTCTCATCCGGGCTTAATTCGGCATACCCCATATTTTTTCACATAATTTTGCTTTTATTATTAAATTTAATTAATCGTAAAAATCTTTTTTTACATTTTCTTTCTATTAAAGTAATTTTCTATTATTACTATGTATATTAATTTAAATTTATACTATTAAATTTACTTAAATTATTTTTTAGGTTTTTCGAAAAAAGACTGCGAGTCAACGAATTAGCTTTTTGAGTAGAGTGAGATTAGATAAGTGAAATTTATTTCTTCTTTAACCCAACATTAGGAACATTAAAGTATTTAAGGAAAGGTAGTATAGAATTTTTATAATAATTATTCAAAATTAAAAATTTAAAAGAGTGAATTTAATTTGGACATAGATAGTATCGAAAGTGGAAAAATAAATATTAAAGTTCTAACAACAAATTCAACGAGTATAACTGTATTAACAGAAGAGAGATTTAAAGGTAAAGTAATACAACCAGAGGCGTCTGGTAACAGAGCTTTATCTGAACACGGCTTATCTATGTTAATTACTCTCACAAACAACGATGATAAACATGTAATTATGATGGATACAGGAGGTTTAGCTGGTACAGTTAATCATAATGCCAAACAATTTGGTATAGATCTCCATGATGTTGATAAATTAATACTAACTCACGGTCATTTTGATCATTTTGGAGGACTAAATGATGTTATTCCTCTCTTAAAGGAAGGCTGTGAATTTTATCTCAGTCCTCATGCTTATTTACAATTTTATAGTGCTGTAGCCAAGTCAGGACAAGAAATTTCAATTGAAAATTTACCGGAATTTATAAAGAAAAAGAAGGATTTATTTCGAATAAATAAGAAACTCCCCCAATTAAAGAAAAATATCGTTCAAAGCCTTCTTAAAGATAATAACATTAAGTTATTAGAAGTTAATAAACCAGTAAAATTAGGGGAAGGGATAATAACAAGTGGAGAAATTGAGCTATTCGATCCAGATGAGGTAACAAAAGGACTTTATATAATGAAAAGTAAGAAGGAATTTGAACAAAATACATTTAGAGATGAAATCTCAATTTATATCAATGTAAAAGATAAAGGTTTAGTTGTTATCACTGGTTGTGGACATTGTGGAATAATGAATACAATAAAACATGGAAAAAAGATAACTGGAATAGATAAGATTTATGCTGTTATAGGAGGATTCCATGAAGAGTGGAACCCAAAGGAAAAAATACAAAAAANTTTTTTTAAACTGTTTATTCAGTTATCGAAAAAAACTTTTTAATTCTCATGAATTTTTAATTAATAGAGAAGATTGATTTTTTAATTTTCACCAATTTAAATAAATATAATAAATAAATATGGAGATGAAGCAGAATGCCTGAAGATGATGAATATATTGATGATGACGATGAAGATGATGATGAAGATTTTGAGGGGCCTTTCGATTTTTTCAAATTTTTTCAAGATCCTAATAAATTTCTTAACTCTAAAAAGTTTCAAAAGGCATTTAGTGAAATTTTCGAGAAAATCTTAGAGAACCTCCCCCCTGAATTTAAGAATCTATCTCCCGAAGATATTAAGCGGGAATTTATGAAAAATAAATCAAAATTTGGATTTCCTGGCCCTTTCATGGCGGGTTTTAATATTAACTTCGATTCTGATGGGAATCCAATTATAGATTCTTTTGGAAACATAAAATCTAAGACTAAAGGTAAATCGAAGGTAGATTCAGTCCGAGAGCCCTTAGTAGAAGTAAGTGAAGAAGAAGATAAATTAATTGTGATTGCTGAAATGCCTGGAGTCACAAAAGAAGATATCGAACTAAAAGCAACCAGCCATTCGTTAACAATATCCACGAATCCACAAACTGAAAGTGGAAAAAAATATTATAAAGAGGTTATTCTCCCTACTTCAATTAATTCAGAATACGCGAAAGCACGATATAAGAACGGAATTTTAGAAGTAAAGTTAAAGAAGATGAACGATGAGCATAAAAATATTAAAGTTGATTAACATAGAGTTACTTTATAGAAATAAGAACAACTAAAATTGTTATTACAATCTCGTTAATCCTACATTTTTTATATTAATTAGGAATTATCAATCCTTTTCAGTTTAAATTCTTATAAGTACAGAAAAATATAAAAAATTAATTAAGAATTTCTAATACTTCAATAATTCCTCCAAGAATTACCAATATTCCTCCTAAGACACTCATAAATAAAATTATTAAAATTCCGAATTTAATCATCATAATTCCCCAGGGTTTCAGGGATCCAATCAATGTATTAATACATATAATTACAGCAATGATTAACTTGATGGTATAAAAATGTTATATCATAATAAAAATATTTAGAAGTATTTGGAAGTTTTTTTCTTTATTTTTATCGAGAAAATATTTTAATATTTTTCAGACAAATCAATAAATTAACCTTTAATAATGATTAGAAAGAAAATTATCTATAACGTAACTCTATAATACGAATTTAAAAAATGAAGTGTATCATAAATGGAAGAAAGTAGTAAAAGATTTTCTTGGAAGACCCTACTCTTATTGGAATTTATTACTGTGATCATTGCTGTTTTGGGATTGGCTTTAATACCTAAATTCGATGATGCTTTCTATGTAAACATTCCTATAGTAAAGTTAATCTTTACAATAATAACAAATCTCGGAGAAACAATCGTCTTTATCATATTAATAGCGATAATTTACATTGGTTATGATAAAAAATTCGCTAAAAACCTTACCTTTAGCTTATTAATTACTTACTATATTAACGGTGTATTTAAGGACATATTTAAAGATCCTAGACCTCCTTCAAGTTCTATAACTGATAGCTATGGATTTCCTTCTGGACATTCCCAAACAGCAGTTGGATTTTGGGGATATGTAGGTTATGAATTTCGAGAAAAACCTAGAAATTATATTATTCCAATTTTAATGGCAATAATTATTACATTAGTGGCGCTCTCAAGATTAATTATTGGAGTTCATGATGTTCAAGATGTAGCAGGAGGTTTGATTCTTGGAATTGGGATATTAATTGTGTTTATTTATTTAGAACCAATTTTTACGAGAAAATTTAATACATTTGCTATAGGCATTAAAATTGGATTGGGTGTCATTGTATCTATAGGACTTTTATTTCTTGGAATTGTTATATTTTTGATGGATAATGGTGATTTGGGTTATGCTTTTGCTGATGAAGGAGCATATGGGCAAGTTGCGGGGGTTATTTTAGGATTATCGATTGGCTATATTTTAGAACAAGAATATGTGAAATATGAACCAAAAGATATGACAGTATTACAAAGAATTCTAAATGTGATAATAGGTTTGGCAATATTACTGGTTGTTTACTTCTTATTGGAGTTTTTACTCCACGGAAATATCTTTTTCAGATTTATACGGTATGCTGTGATTGCGCTTATTCTAACATTGCTCCTACCCTATATATTCGTGAAGATTTATAAACCAAAAAGAGAGTAATCAAATCTAAATTATTACAATTTTTTATTTTTTCTAAAAATCATAAAGAGGCAATTATGAGTAGGAAATATTAAATTTAGATATTTTTAAGCTTCACAACCAAGATTTCTCATCCAACTTCGTAACTCTTTTTTTAGAATTTTGTTAATTATGATTTTATCGTCATCTTGTATTCTATTCTGAGGAGTTATAATCTTATCTATGTAAATATCGTCCCTAGTTGGATGTTGGGTTATCATAACGAGGTGGATATTAATCAACTCTTCAAATTCAGTTCTAATTTAAACAATTGTAATTTCGTATGTTTGAATAATAAATTGTTCCCATAACTTTTAATTCTTACTATTTTTCACATGACTTTTTTGAAAATCTCCCATTTTAATGGGAATGATTATGCAAAAACAAAATAAAAACCCAAAGTATTAATGGGCTAATATGCTGTTATTTTAAAATTAATGTTAAAAAGATCACTCCGACATAAATATTGTTTATTTTTTATTTATTTTAAATTGAAGAATATATTCCTTTAATTGCTTCAAAAAGAAATTATCTAGTTTAAAATGCTTCATAAATATATTTTCATATTTGAACCCTGCTCTATTCATATGCCCTCCACCTTTGAAAGCTTTCGCAAGTTCTCTACAATTAATATCGGCACTTTTAATAATAATCTCATGAAATCTCTGATCAATACCAATATAACCTTGCTTTCCAGGAAAGTTTGCCTCGAGGGTATCTACTATTCGCCCTCCAACCATTTTAGAAAATGATATTAAGATTTCTCCAAATTCTTTAATGTCTATGATTTGTTTATTTTGAAGAGCATTTGATGTTTCTCTTTTGTACCATGTATGCAGTTCATTTATTCTTTCAGAGATCCAATTATTTGAGAAAATACCTTGAATAATAAAATCCACTATTTTTCTTATTCTCTCAAAATCTTGTTGACCGCGTAAATAAGAAATGAGTAATTGTAAATTTTGGGCTTCTTCATACCTTTTAGTTCCAAAGTCAGTATCTCGCGCATAGTTTGCTATTTTCTTAGCCACATCATCATCGGGAAGAAAAAAATCCCTACAAATTTCTGCGGTACATTTTTTTGGATCGTTAATATATGTTGAAAGTATCTCTGTTAACACCTTTTGTATATTGTCTTCAACAATATGATGATCGAGCCATATTATCTTAGCGAAAGATTTTTTAAAAAGTGGAAATAGGAATTCAAAATTATCATTAAACCCAATATCTGTTATTACCAAAAATTCTACCTTTCCCTGTTTTACTATATTTAAGTTTTTCTTCATAACTTCAATAAAATTAGTATAATGCGAATAATCAAGAATAATTTGGTCATCTGAATAATTTTTTTCTCGAAGAGCCCATCTTTTTACAATTGCTTGAGAACCGATCCCGTCCAAATCAACTTCATGAGTTACGGAAATTATCATATATTTTAATATTAAAAATTTAATTAAATAGAACTAAGACTGTTAATTTATAAACGTTTCATTCTAAGAGCTTTAAATATGGTTTAACGTTTTCCTTTCCATTTGGGTTATCAATACTTGATAAAATTCGTTTTGCCAATTCTTTCTTTTTTCTGAAATAAACTTCCATGAATTCTTGTCTGGACAATTTGGGATATCTCTGTTTAAGTGCTACATCTCTTCGAGGACATCCTCCTCTCCGCATACAACAATATGTTATGGAGCCAAAACATACTATTTTGGAATCCCAATTATTTTCTTTGGAGAATTTCTCTTTAATTTCAATAAATTTCTTACTACTTAACCCTAATTCATTAAGAACTCCATCTCGCTTACATTTAGATCCAAATGTTAGCGAATAACCAGGTTTACAGCAAAATGTTAGTGCTCGATAATCCCCATCCATACAAATTGGTACTGGAGCATTTAATTCCCACCCTGGTAGATCTCTTAATTTATCTTTGTCTAAATCAAGCATAGTAAGTTCTTTTTATTAGGCTCTTATAAATTTAATAGTCTTAAACTAAATTTAAGTTTCTACTTTTTATTCTTTTGAAAATTTGAAAATTACAAATTACTTAAGTAAAGGTTCCATTGAATCATAATAATATAGATTCAGTTTTAATGTATAAAAAAGAATAATAACGGAAATAACTGAGTTTAGATAATAATAAATTGGGGATATAATTTAATGGATTGAAAATTATCTTGGATAAATTTTGTTATATTCGTTGATTAAAAATTATGATTAATTTCACTACAGAATAAAGAAAATGGGGCCCAGAGCGGGAATTGAACCCGCCTCTAGGGATTCACAGTCCCCAATACTAACCACTATACGATCCGGGCCATCGGTTAAAAAAATACGCAAGAAAATTCTATGTAAAACAAAAAAATTTATATTTCTTCGTCAAAATATACAGACTTAAAAACTACATGTAAAAGACTGTATTTTTTATAATAACCCATTGTAAAAAAATTTATTTAATTTAGGATTGGAAAGATATTCTTAGAGTCTGTATTATTTAATAGATGATTAAGATCTATTTTCATAATTTATAAAATTTAAATAACAGAACAAGAACAAATATGAATTACTCTTCCGTCTTTTTAATAACAGACGCAATATAATTTAGAAATAATGTGACCGCATCATTAAGTTCCCCAATATTTTGGATTTCATAATCGAAATCTGAAAATCCCTTAAATTTTTTCGCTCTTTCAAACCTTGATTCCAAATTTTCGTCGTCTTCCCTTCCCCTTTTAAAAATTCTTTTTCTAATAATTTCAATCGGAACAGAGATATTGATAACCTTTAAGTTTTTATATTTCTTTCTTGCTTTAGGAATAACTGTACGACTAACATTAAGAACAACTGGATTACCCATTATTAGTAAATTATCGACTTTTTTAGGGATTCCGTATGATAATTCATAGACATGCCATGTTAAAACGAATTTTCCCTCTTCATCCAATCTTTTGAATTCTTTTTCATTAATAAAGATATTATCTTCTGTTTCAGATGGAGGACGGGTGATATATCTCCTTGGAGCATATAATTTCTTTAATTCTTTAGGATATTTTTTGATTGCTTCATTAATTATAGAATCCTTACCTGATCCGGAATTACCTACCACCAAAAACAACGTTCCCGGAAATATCTTTTGCTTCATAATTATATTCATTAATATAATACAACCATTGACTTTAAAGTTAGTTAAAGATTAATTCAAATTAAAAAGCTAAGTCAAATTCAGATAATTTATTTTAAGTTATTACAAATAAATTAAATTTCCTACAGATATTATTACTATATAAGTTGCAAATCCCATAAAAAAATAAAATTGTTTTGAGGAAAAATGTCTAGTAATACCAACCAGCAGAAATTATCAGATATTCCAGAAAGTTATCAAAGGTATTTAGATGAAATATATCGTATTGCCTCTCAAAATAAAGGTGGTTGGGTTAGTAACAAAGAAATAGCGTTAAGCTTAAATGTGGAAGCTGCATCAGTTTCAGGTATGTTAGAAAAGTTGAAAAGAGAGGGCTTAATAAAATGGAAACCTCGAAAAGCGATTCGATTAACTGAAAAAGGAAGGTGCATGGCTCAGCAGTTAAGTGAATCTCATCTTCTATTACGAAAATTTTTTAAAGAGGTGCTTAAACTTAGAGATGAGAGTATAATTGAAAATCTTTCTTGCGAGATCGAACATCATCTTACAGAGCCTGTAACTAATTCTTTAAAAAAATTTTTAAAAGAATACGAACGTAAATCTGACAGATAAAAGGTTAACATTAAGATATGTATCGAAATTAAACATTAAATTACTAAGTTACTTCTTATGTAATTATAAATGTGATATTAAGGACAGAACCCGGCGAACACCAGAAAATGTATCGATTAATTGTGATGTTGCTGATATTGATTGGAATATTTTTTCTCAATTAATTGAAAAAGTTTAATGATTCTTGTTAATATTTTTACAAGATTTTTGGGTATTATTGACTAAGGTCTAACCATCTGTCCATTTTGATTTTAATTCCTTTCTCATTAACTTACTCACTTGATCTATAGTAAAAAGTACCAAATTACAACATTTATTTTCCCAAATTCGATCCTTAACATAATCTTTAAGATTATGTTTTAAATCATAACCACAGAGATCCTGACAACATAATGAACCAAATTTTTCTTCAAATTTTGAAGCGAATCGAATTGCTTTCCCATATACTATCGGCACTTCAAAATCCTTTGTTTTCTCAATACCTCCCATAATGATTCCAATTGCGGCGATTCCCCCAAAAACAGCACCACATGGTCCTTTCCAGCCTTTGTATGAATTAAATGAGGCAAAACCGCTAAATGGAATTGCTAGATTGTAAAAATAATTAAGCTTCAAATCTGATAAATCAAGAACATCTAAAATATTGGTTAAAGTAGTGGCTGCGCAACTATGCCCTTTATTCTTTCCTAGTGGAGGTAAAGTGAATTTTAGATCGTTTAATTTTTCTTTAAAGCGTTGATTAAGATCATTTTGAACGGATTTATCTGATGTCATAAATAAAATGTTAGATCAGTCCATTATAAAAACTTTGTTATGAACTTTAGATACAATCTAAAATTTTTGCTAATTCATTTTATTGGAGATGGAATAAAGTTAAGACGTGAGATAATAACAGAGATAAATTTATTTGATAACATTGCTGTTTTTGAATAATTTAAGAATAAAATTAAGAGTAGAATTAAAATTATAATTATAAAAAAATAAAAAATAAATTAGAAATATTTACTAATACAGCTTATGTTGCCATAATCGTGATTGCATCCCATTTTGAATGAATACCAAACTTGCTTAACTTTACAATATCGAGTAAAACTTTCCCTTTAAAATTAATTGGATAGGAAGTATTTCATTTGATTTGTATTCTCACTGAACGATCTTTTTTATTTCTTTCGTAGTAGAGTTTGGTTCTACCTCTTAAGTTTAAGGAATCAAAGAATAATATTAAGAATATAGAGATAAATCAAAGGTTCTGCTAGTTATCTTTTAGAAGAGAATAGCATAAATATAAACAAAAAATTTAATTAATATAATAAAATTTTTGGATCTAGAATAATTATATTAAAAATTTAGGTGAACAAAAATTACAACAGATCTTAAGGAAAGATTAGAGTTAGTAAAAAAGAAGTTTGAAAATTTTTCTAATTTTCTTGAGTTAAAAGATTTTCGTTCTTTTTTATTATTTACGTTAAATAGTCAAGCAGCGTCAAATCTATTGGCACAGCTAGGAATTGGAGGAGCAAAAGAAACTATAAATCTTCCTTACAATCCGTATGAAAAGATGTTTTATCAAAAAGTTAATCTCTTCTCTTCTGGGTCTTTAATTGTGTATGTAAAATCTGAAAATTTATTCAAAAAATTCCTTGTGGAGAAAGATGATCCTGTGTTAAAGGAAAATTTAACTTCAAATGAATTAGAACTTGGGATAAGAGGTAAAAAGAAATTCGTCATACCAGAAGTGAGTGATTGCAGTCATCTTGAAGATCATGAATCACTTATTAATTTAAAAGTTGATGAAATTTATCATACCCTAGAGAGTTTTGTTGCCATTACGGAACCCAATATTGTATTTATAATCGAAGCTGAAAATCAAGATAAGCCAGATGTATTATTTACATTCAATATGATGCCAGAAATGCCAACTCAGATGAATAAAAAAGTATTAAGATTAGATGTTTATTTAGATGATGAACATATAACACGGGGCAAAACTTATTTGAAACATGAAGAAGATTATAAAATTTCACTATTGGAAGACGTAAAAGAAGTAAGCCATGCTGAATTGTTTAAATCTTCTTTTTCCTTACTTTTAAGAATTAAATCTCTAAATAAACCTTCTTAATTTTTTCAAAGAGTATTTTATAATATTTATAATTTTTTCTTAATTCTTTTATAAGGTATTCGTCCAAAATTAAAGGATTAATATAATTAAAGTATTAATATATTCAATTTATTAACAATCCGACAAAATATATATAATATAGTCTACTCAATAGAACTAATGTGATAACAGGTATGAAAATTATAACTATAAATTTACCAGATAAATTCTTATCTGCAATTCAAGTTTTGAATGATTTAGGCATTTATCCTTCTCGAAGTGAAGCTATAAGAACTGCTCTTAAAGATTTTCTGGACAAAGAATTAAATATGTTTGATGAATTAGATGAGGAATATTTTAAAAAACTGTTAAGAAGTACTGAAGAAAAAAGATAATCTTATTTTTTTCTTTTTTTCAATTTAAATGATATTTAAGATTTTAAATTTCAAAAAAATTGGAAAAAAGATAAATCTAATCTTCGATTTTTTCAAATTGGTCTTTCGGTGCGCCACATACCGGACATTCCCAGTCATCTGGTAATTCTTCAAAAGGTGTACCTTCTTCATCTTCATCGTAAACATAACCGCATACTAAACATTCCCATTTTGCCATCTATATCTTCTCCTTAATTTTTAAATGTTTAAAATCATTTTGTTGCATTTCAATTTGTTGGTATTTAGAATAAGATATTGTTTATATTTTTTCTTTTTATAGTTTATTATAAATTTTATTGAGAAATAGTTCTTTCTTTAGTATTTATAGGCATAAAAAATAGATTGGAAAAGAAAATAAAGGATTATAAAATTACATAACTTCAATTTTATCCTTATTATAAACTTCTACTGCTTCATCAACACTCTTTCCTTGAATTATGGCCTTATAGCCAAGAGCTTTATTGATTGGTTTTGGATCTTGAAATATATTTCTGCCAATTGCCATTCCATCTAAATATTTTGCAATATCATAAGCAGACTTATATGCTACTTCCACGGTATCAGCTTTGGCCCCTCCAGCGATTAAACAAAATATTCCTGGAACATATTCTTTCACTTTTTTAAGACCTTCGACATTTTCAGGATAATGTAATTTAACCATATCTGCCCCATTCTCAAAAGCGACCCTTGCTGCATAGCGAATGTTTTCCCATTTATCTTCTTCATCTTTTAATCTTGGATCATGTTGTCTAACATATGCCCAAACAATTACCGGTAACTGAAATTCCCGAGCTTCTCTTACGATATTAGCTAGTTGTGCTAACAATTTAGCTTCTACTCTGCTTCCAACGTATAAAGTAAATCCTATCGCTGCTAAATTTGGACATAAAGCTAAAGCTTCTTTTACAGAACAATCTAAACCACTTTCTGCTGCCCTATTATTATAGAATAATTCAGTTTTTCCATTTAATTTGATTATCATTGGTACATTAGGATGATTTTGACCATACCGAATATAGGTACCTTTATGCATTACAAGTGGAAGTTCAGCTTTTTCAGCAATTGATAAAATATAATCGGGATTGGGAGATTCTGGGATCGTTAAATCACTTCTATGCTCAAATCCATGATCATAAGCTAAAATCAAAGATTTATCTCCTAAATCACTCTTTGTTAACAATTTCCCCAATCGTATTTGATATCCTGTGTACGGATTTTTTAAAGACATTTTAAATTCACCTTTTATTTTAAGTTAGAATTAATGTACTAACAATTAGAGAATATTTATTACTAAAATTTAAAAATAATTCTTTAAATTTATTAATCTCTCCCATAAAATATGAAATCTAATTAAAATGAAGATTTCTGTATATTAAAAAAATTACAACTAATCTTTAAAAGAATTTTAATATATTAACCATGAAAATATTTATTTAATTCGATTAATCAATAAAATTAGGAAATAAATAATCTTTTTAATGTGAATAAATTTGAAGATCGCAAGGTATTATAATAATTCTAAAATTGAAATAGATGAAATTCCAAAACCAGAAATAAAGGAAGATGAGCTCTTAGTTAAGGTTAAAAAATCTGGCATTTGTGGGAGTGATATATTAGAATACTATCGTTTATCTAAAATGGAAAAATTAGGTGTTGATTCTTTGATTTTGGGTCATGAGATTACAGGTGATATAGTTCAAGTCGGTAAGGAGATATCAGATTTTAAACTCGGAGATAGAATTTTTGTTTCGCATCATGTTCCTTGTTTTGAATGCCATTATTGTAGGTTAGGACATCACACGGCATGTCATCTACTACATAATACTAATTTTGATCCTGGTGGATTTTCTGAATACTTGAGAATACCTAATATAAATATCGAAAAGAAAGGGGTTTACAAACTTGATGAAAGTGTTACATATGAAGAAGGTGTATTTATTGAACCGCTAGGATGTGTGTGCAGAGCTCAGAGAATCGCCGATATAAAAGAAGGTCAATGTATTCTTATTTTAGGAAGTGGTGTTTCTGGACTGCTTCATTTAAAATTAGCAAAAGCTAAGGGTGTTAAAAAGATTTTTACCACTGATATTAGTGAATTTCGATTACAGAAAGCTTCCCAATTTGGAGCAACCGAAACCATTAGAGCGGATCAAGATGTTTTGGAAATAATAAAGCAAAATAATGAAGGAAGACCTCCAGATTGCATAATTGTATGTACAGGAGCCGTACCTGCGGCAAAAGAAGCAATCAGATGTGCAGGTCCTGGGACAACAATAATCTTTTTTGCAGTTCCGAAACCGGGTATAAATTTGGAAATCCCAATTAATAATTATTGGAGGAATGAGGTAACTATAATGACATCCTATGGCGCAGCTCCAGAAGATTTATATGAATCTTATCGATGGATTGAGAGTGGAAAGATTAATGTTGTTGATCTAATTTCTCATCGATTTCCATTAGAAAAAGCTCAAGAAGCTTTTAATGTCGTGTGTAAAGCAGGAGAATCCTTAAAAGTAATTTTAGAACCAAATTAACAAAATCCTATTCTTCTTTATTTAAAAAGTTCTTTATTAAAATTGAGTCATTTAAATAAAATTCAAAAACATCGTTAAAACCCATTTTTCCGTCTTGATTTAAAAAGAATTGGATTATAGTATCATATCTAAAGAGGGTAAATTTAAATTCTTCTATATGTTTAACGATATTTATTCGTTCTCCTAGATCTGTTTTTTTAAGTATTTCTTTTATTTCTTCATTAACCTTAAGTTCTTCTAATATTCTTGAGTCCGTAATAAGTTGAAAACTTGTCTGCTCTAAGAACTGCTGGAGTGAATTTACATCTTTAGAAAATGAATTAAGATAATCTCGAATAATATTCATACTAATAGTTAAACTTCGCCAACCACAAATTTTTAGATTAATTTTACCTTTCAATAAATCTTGTTGCATTTTATTTAATAATTTACTACTTAAAGCCATAAATTGCCATTGCCCAGATTGAACCTTAATTTTTTTAAGAGGTTCTTGTAGATGTTTTAAATATTTGATAGGTATTTGGTTCGCGGGGATTTGACCGAGAATTGTTTTTATTCTGTAGAAGTTTTTTAGAATTTTTATTTCATCTCTAACAAGGCTTCCAAAATTTGAAAGATAATAATCATTTTGTTCTCTATAAATGAGATTCGATTCAAGAAACCTATTTAGATAATCCCTAACAGTGGAAGTATTTTCATTTATTAAATCAGCTGTTGTAGTTAAATTTAATCCCGTATCTTTTTTAGCATATAAATTTAAAATTTTGATGGCGATCTCTGAAGAAATAGCGCTTAATAATTGAATGTAGTCTCTTCTTTGTTCTTTGCTCATTATAAAAAGGTATGAATTTAAAATTAATTAATTTTTGCGAAATTTTCGCAAAAATTCTTTTTCTTACTTTTTGAAAAAAATCCGAATAATGGGAAGATTATAAAAACCTGAGCCATTTCCTAAGCAATCTAGAAAAATTAATATATCTAGATATACTATTACTTAATAGAAATCATTCTAATAAATTAAAATTGACTTTGAAGTAACTTTTTTAATTCTGTTAGAATCTTATTAATAAAATCATAAAATTGGTGATGAGATGAAAGTTCTTTTAACAGGAGGATTTGGAAACGTTGGATTGAGTACTCTTCAAGAATTACTTAATAAGGGTTATGATGTTACTGTATTTGATATAAAAACCCCTAGAAATAAATCAATTTCAAAAACATATAAAGATAAGATTTCACTTATTTGGGGTGATATTCGCAATTTAAAGAAAATTAAAAAAGCGGTTAGGAATCAAGATGTCATAATTCATACTGCTGCGATTATTCCTCCTTTAGCGGATGAGGAACCAGAATTTGCACATGAAGTAAATGTAGGGGGTATAAAAAATATACTAAAAGCTATAAATAAGCAACCAAACAAACCTAAATTAATTTTTACATCTTCTATAACTGTATATGGGGATAGAATAGAGAATCCAATGATTAGAGTTACAGACTCTCCAAATCCTAATAAGGATGACGAATATGCAAAACAGAAATTTAAATGTGAAGAGCTAATAAAAGAAAGTAAAATAGATTGGATTATATTCAGATTAACATATATCGTTTCAAAGGAAAAACTTGAAATGGATCCATTAATGTTTAGTATGCCTTTAGATACATGTATCGAAATTTGTCATACTAAAGATGTGGGATTGGCCTTAGCTAATGCAGTTGAAAAGTCTGAAATAGTCGGTAAAATCTTAAATATAGGTGGTGGAGAGAATTGTAGAATTATATATAGGGATTATATCCATCGGATGTTGGATTTATTTGGTTTAGGTGGTGATTTATTGCCTCCTAAAGCGTTTAGTAAAAATAAATTTCATTGTGGATTTCTAGACTCTAAGGAAACTGAAGAATTACTTCATTTTCAGCGCTTTACTTTAACTGATTACTTTAAAGAAGTTAAAGAGGAAACAGGAATTAAAAGATTTTTTTATCAATGTTTTCCCTTAATTGTTCGCCCAATTGCTAGGAAATTCCTTTTAGAAAAATCTCCTTTCTACAAGAAGAATTAAAAAGAAAACTATAAATCTTGCTTTAAAAGGAAAATCATCTCAGAATACAAAAATCACTCAAAAATTCTACTATAATATTGAAAAAAGAAAAAACCTGTCATTTTCTCTTTTGGGAAAAACATATCTTTTTTAAGTAATTTTTGGATGACATTTTCAGTTTTTTCTTTTTTCAATATTATAGTAGAATTTTTGAGTGATTTTTGTATTCTGAGATGATTCTCTTTAATTTTCCTTCTCATATAATCAAAAGGAGTTAAATCATTCTTTTCAACTACATATGAATGACTTGAAGTGAGAGTTTTACAATTTGATTGGTATAGATTCATGGCATATTGGATATCTTTTAAGTATTGTTTTAAAGAGCATTGTTGAAATCCATACCAAGGACCAAAGCCATCTTCTTCAGGACCTTTTTTATCAAACCCCAAACAACTAATATGTAACAATCTTTCATTCTTCAAATAAAATCCCACATGCGAAATTGAATGAGCCGTTAAAGGTATTGTCTTAATCTTTAAATTTTCGAATTCTAAAGTAGTTCCGGGATTAAAATTTAGAACCTTCCCACAACTTAGATATTTATTGAGTTTACCGAATTTTTCAATATCTTTATATGAAACAGATTTATTAATACCATAACAATCATAAAATTTTTTTAATTGCAATAAATTTGAAGCTTCTTGTTTAGGAGCATGGATTTTTGCTCCAATCCTTTCCCATTGATGGACATGAGCGATATGATCCATATGACCATGAGAACATATATAATCAGATATAGGTCCATAGATTTTATTAATTTTATTTACAAACCTAGGTTCAACATTAGCATCGAGGACAATGGTTTGTCTATTTCTTCCTTTCATAGGTAATATAAGTAGTCCATCACTACAAGAAAATCTAAATGGTGGATTTAATTGCTTTAATAAAAAAATATTTCCCGGTATTGGAATTATATTCAATCCATGAATATTAGGAAAATTCATTATAGCATTTATTACTCAAATTAAAAGTTAAATTAAATAAAATAAAAGAATTAAAAAAATTTGCTTTAAATTTAAAGTCCTTTTGGACCATTCTGATATATTTCATATGCTTCGTCTACTGAGACTCCTTTATGGACTATTGCTTTAACCGCTTTAATCATACCTACGGGACTATCGGAAAGGAAAATATTCCGGCCCATATCAACGCCGACAGCTCCTTTCGTAATTGCATCCTTAGCCATTTGTAGTGCATCTTTTTCAGGGATTTTCTTTCCTCCCGCAATCACTACTGGTACAGGGCATATGCTTGTAACCTCTTCAAAATTATCACAATAATACGTTTTTACAAACGTTGCTCCTAATTCAGCAGCCATTCGACTTGCCATACCCAAATATCTAGCATCTCTAGCCATTTCTCTTCCAACAGCAGTTACTGCTAAGACAGGTATACCAAAATCTTGTCCCCAATTCACTATATTTGATAAATTCATCAGAGTTTGTTTTTCATATTCTCCTCCAACGAAAATTGAGCAAGTTATTGCTGAGACATTCATCCTAATTGCTTCATCAATACTGACATTAATTTCTTCATTTGAAAGATCTTTTAACATTGAAGCTCCAGCCGAAACTCGAAGAACAATAGGTTTATTGATTTCAGGTGATACACAACTCCTAAGCATTCCACGAGTAAGCATTAAAGCATCAGCATATTCGAATAAGGGAATCAAATCATCAAAACATTTTAGTGTTCCCGGGATATTACCAAAATAACCGTGATCCATTGCCAACATTACACAATGACCAGATTTTGGGTTAATTATTCGATTCATTCTGTTTTTAAAGCCCCAGTCTCCTAATAAAACCATCGTTATATCACTTTTATTATTAAACAAAAATAGGAACTACTTTAATTTTACTCCAGTAATTTGAATTATAAAAGGAAAAATAGATCGCTATATTTCGTAATGATGTAACAAACAACAGCTTTATAGATTCATTTTTATTAATTTTCAATCATAATTTATTAAATAGGGATATTGTTTTACTATTGTTGAGAGTATTTGACTGATAATTTTTATAAAATTATTAGTAGATTTTAAAAATAGTTAAAACTGGCTTTTACTATTTAAAAGGAATTGGGTCTAAGAATGCTATACACATTTGAAAATGGGAATAAAAAAGAAGACTTAAAATGTGAAATTGCAGACATAATTATGGGAATTTCAAATAAGGATAATAAATATATTCCTGATCTAGATGAAATCAGAGCTAAAAAAGCTAGAGAAGAATTTACATGCAAATTCTCTGATTATCTGGAATTAACATCAATGTGGTTTCAATCTATTTTAAGATTAGAATTCTCACCTTCTATGGGTAATTCTGATGGAAAAAAGATGAGTGGTGTTTCCTTACAGAAGTTGGTTGACAAAGTCAATGAATTCCATGGTTATGTTTCTGAGAATGAAGAATTTAATGATCTAGTCCAAAAAATAATTACAAAATATACAAATATTGTTGAAAAAGATTATCAAGCTTTTAAAGTTTTAGAGAATTTTAGATGTGTCGCCCATAATAATTTAAATAAATTAAAATTGATTTTAAGTGATTTTAATCATTTTCTTACTGAAAAAGGGATTTATCCAGAAAATCCCCAATTGGATAAACAAGAGTATCATTACAATCTCAAATTGTTGGATTCACTGTTAAAACTCTTGATTTTACTTCATAGACCAATTAAAAGTGTGTTTAATCTTTTTAATTAAATCCTTCCCTTTATTTTATTATTTAAAAAGGATGAATTTGAATAATTAAAATAATTAAGTCTTTTTGAAATTTAAGAAAATAAAGTGAATTATAAAAAATTTAAAAATTCTTGAACTTTGTTTTTTATCTTTTTAATTAAATCAGGAGATATATTCCTTCGAATGAAGTCCTTTATGATTGAAAATCTATTCTTACTTAATTTAGAAATTTTTAAGTCTTTAGTTACTTGATCGATTAAATCACTTTCATATATTTCATCAAAATTGCTTAGGATCGTCTTTGTTTGTTCCACTTCTTTTATAAAATTATTTATATCTTGCTTAACCAACATGATCTGCTCTTTTTGATTAAAGATTTCAATAGCTTTTCTAATGATATCCTCTTCAAAGTCTAATTTTTCCTTCCAAGGCGTTTGGAGGATGTTATTATTTGGTCCTATGAGGAGAGCATCTTCTTCTTTTAATTTGACACTATCTATGTTCGTTTCTTGAATTATTTGAATTTTATTTGGTATATTATAAACATTTGGAATAAGGTTTTCAAAAAATGTATTTAAACTTTCATCAGATATATCACTTCCATCAGATCTCATTATATATGCTGGATAATTAAATAATTTTGCATGTAATAAACTAAAAGCACCATATAATCCAAAGTTATTAATTATTTGTCTAAGAGATACCTCTCCCCCAGTTATAACGTCTACTTCTTTTGTTTTTCCCATAAGAATATCAATTTTTTCATATCCTCTAACTAACCCTTTTGGATCAAGGAATACAATGAATTGATGGTCTGGACAAACGGCCCCAGGGGGAACTTGGATTTTTATACTTCCAAATTTCTTTTGCGCAAAAACTTGAGCTGGAACTCTGATCTTTTTAACTTTTTGACAAATTGGGCACGTTAATTCTAATTCTTTTTCTTCTGACATACTAATCACCTAATTATTTTTCCCTTTATCTTATTATAAATACTGAACTTCAAAATAAAAATTTGAGTATTTTTATTCTAATTATAGAAATGATCCAATTTGAATCATTCTGTCTATTTATAATTATTATATATAGTAAGTGGTAATTTGATTTAAATCAAATCTAGCGTAATAATTTAAATTCTTAGGATTTGTTGGATCTAAGGTTACACATGAGCTAACCTTCAATCGAATGAATTAAATACTTTATCTGTTATTCTTTTTCTACCAATTCATTATGGCACACAGGACAAAAATAACTGCTTGAGGGTTTAGGATTATACAAAATTATTTTCCCTTTTTCTTCCATTTCCTTTTCCCATTCATCTAATTCATCATCCATTCCTGCTATGGAACCTTCTCCGAATATTAAAACCTCTTTATCACAATGTTCGCAATATAACATATTATAATCAATTTGTAAATATTTTGTTTTCTTATTTATTTTTTACTAACCATTGTGTAATTATTTGAATACTCTCCTTAAGATTTTCTTGAAATATTAAATGTGATGCATTTTCAATGATTTTAATATCCTTATTTTCAGAAGGTAAGCGATCATATATCTCTTTCATAAAATCAATTGAAAATAAAAAATCTTTTCCTCCTACTAATAATAAAATGGGAGCTTTTACTTTTTCGATAGGATTTGCCAAGGGAGCTCTCATTTGAGTTTTTAAGGATGTGAGAGTATATTTTTGTGTGACCATAGGATCTTTAAATAATAGTTCAATCCGATTTAGGACTTCTTTGGATTTAGCTAATTTATAAAGATCTAAGTATTTCCATACACTCATTCTAATTTTCGGAAAAAATTTAGCTAAAGTTGGTACTAAGGGAACTAATAATTTTACCATTCCTTTTACTTTGATTATATCTTTGTACGCCTTTTCATTTAATATCGCAGCATTATGGCAAATAGCTCCTTTTAGTCTTTTATCATAAGCCCAGCAATAAAATGATGTTATTCCTCCCAAACTGGAACCCATTATATCGCTGTTCCGTGAATAAAAATTACCGTTGGCTTTATTGTACTATCTTTATCATATATATCAAGATGAACGTTGTATCCTTGGGAATTAAAATATTCTTCCTTGATATATCCTTTAATTTCATAAGGATCTTCATTTATCACATATTGAAACCAATAATCATTATACTCTAATTTTGACAAAGTTTGCACACCCCTAAATTATAACCAAATTAAAAGATGTAATTGAGATCTATTTAGCTTTTATGTAGAATCTAATGTTTATTCATTCAAAAAAGTTTTTTATCAATTTACAATTATATGTTTAATTAGAATGAAAATGAAATATTATCTTAGATAAAATCTAAAATCAGAGTGAATACCATGAAGATTAATGGAATTAACGATGAAAAATGTATCAAATGTTTAGAATGTGTTAAAGAATGTCCAGAATCACTTTTTATAAAACTACCGACCGAAATTGGAGATAAGCGAAAGGTATATTTTGATGATCCTAATAAAATTTGCATTTTATGCGGTCATTGTATTGCGATTTGCCCCACTGATGCGATTGAATATGATGCGGAAGAAAAAGCTCGTGAATTTGAATCTGTTAATCAACCATCATCTTTAATAGATTATGAAACCCAATTAAAATTTTTACAAACTAGACGGTCTATAAGAAGATATAAAAATAAAGATGTATCAGATAAGGATATTGAATCTATATTGGAGACAATGAAGTATGCTCCAAGTGCTAGTAATGCGAGATCATGGAGGTACATAATCATAAGAGATCAAGATAAAATTAATAAAATCAGAAAAGCAGTAATTAAAATGCTTAGCTTACTTAGGACGATTGTGAAATATAAATGGATTTTAAAATATTTGGCCCCTAAAAGTGTAAGACGAATGATCGAAGATCCCACTACTATTCCTAAATTAGATAATTTTCTCTCTTCATATGAAAAAGGGGAAGATCCTGTATTTCATAATGCTCCCGTTGTGATTATTTTATATTCTCCGAGTTATGGGAGTATGGCTGGTGTGGATTCTGGAATTGCTCTAACGCACGGAATACTTGCAGCGCAATCTCTTGGATTGGGAACATGTTGGATTGGATATGCTCAAGAAGCCCTTAATAGATATGATAAAAATAAAGAATGGTTAGGTATTCCCGAAGCTATGAGAATAAGTGGAGTAATAGTTGTAGGACATCCAGATATTAAGTTTTCCAGAATTCCTCCTAGAGATTCTTTAAAAGTGAGATACTTTTAATTAAAGGGTATCTTAATTAACTATTTTTATTTATTAATTTTTTAAATTTTTCAAACCAATTACCATAATCTAGAGAATAATCATAGCCACAAACATATTCAATATTTTTATTTGATATTATATTTAATAATTTCTTAGATCCTTCCCTTGTTCTCTCATATGGGCCATATGGATTGAATTTATAAAAACTTCCTCCAACAAATACATAATCACATATAAAAAGAGTTTTTTCATAAATGTACATAGTAAATCCAGAAGTATGACCATCAATATGATAAGCGTCTATATTGTGTAAAGTAAAATCAAACTCGAACTTTTGCTCAAATTCATATTTGTCAGCAATATAATTTCTGGAATCATTAATATGTATTAACATTTCTGCTCCGAAGTATTCTTTGTATAAATTCGCAGCCGCTATAAAATGATGATGAGTAAATAAGAGAAAATCCATAGGTTTTACCTTACTATTGAATGTAGAAGGACATTTTTCTATGACGATATATTTTTCAGAACATTCCTTAGCAGTAATAAAGTTTTCATTTGATGCTCCACAAAAGGGGCATCTTGAAGGGTAATATCCTATAATGTTAAACCCACAAACCTCACATACATATTGTTCTTTTTCGAAAATCTTCATATTAATTTCAATTTCCAAATATGTTCAAAATTTCAGATTGTTTTCACATTTTGGATATTATTATATTTAAGAACGAAGAAATAACTATCATAAAAAAGGTTTTTAATTTAAAATTAAAAAATCTTTGAATTAGTATTTTTTTATATATACCAACAAGAAATATATTTAGTGTTCTATAATGGAAATAAATCTTCAAAAGCAAGAATCGGAATATCTATATAAAATTATTGATAAAATCATTAAAGATTGTGGCCCAAGAATGCCTTGTTCACCCCAAGAGGCAAAAGTAGCTGAAATTATAAGAGATGAGCTCCAACCATTTTGTGATAAAGTATCCATCGAAAAATTTTATTGTTCTCCGAGAGCATTTTTAGGATGGATTAGAGTTGTAGTTACTCTTATAGCAATATCTTTTATTAATTTCTTGCTAATCTCATTATTATCTTCTGAAATCTTGAGAGTTATTTTCATGGGATTTTCTTTAATTATTAATTTAGTGGTTTTATTAATTATGTGGAAAGAGTTCTTCAATTATGATGAATTTATTGATGATAATCTTGTTAGTACAC
>JARRLT010000023.1:9402-23707 GCA_037386725.1 Promethearchaeota archaeon | reverse complement strand
CATAAATAATAGCTGATTTCAATTTATGACATTGTTGCCTGATTTCTTTTTCTGAGAAAATATACAGTGGCGTATGATATTTTTGTGCTAATTTTCTGATAGTACACTTAATGAGTATAAGGGACCTCTCATAACGATTCTGCAGATATTCTTTTACTTTTTGGTTTTCAAGTTTTTGTATTACCTGTAGTACTGCATCTAAATAAGAGCCCGGTTTTTCTGTTTGTGCAGAATCCATCTTATCGATAATTTTTTGTGCTGTTTCAGGATTTAATTTTTTTACATATATCATATCCAGAAATATCGGGGAGAATTATATCGAGAAGTATGACAGATGGTCTAGAACTCTTGAGTTCCTCAAGCCCTTTATTTCCGCTAACGACTCCCTTACAAGTATATCCTTTAGATTTAAAATAACTTGTAATTAATTGAATAGTAGAAACGTCATCCTCTATAAGAAGAATCTCATAGTTTCTTGGTCCAGGTTTGATGTCTTCGAGAAAATCTACGATTTTATTTTCAAGTAGGATGCTTTGGTCAAAGATATTTCTTACAGTCTCTAAGACATTCCCATCCAAGTCCTTCCTATAATTTTTCAATAACAATTCTGAGTAGCCTTTTATACTAGTGAGCGGAATCTTCAATGCATGAGAAATGTTAGAGACAGTTTGAGGATTCAATTTATTCAAGTTTCCATCTAATTCTCGTTCCTTTGATGTTTTTATAAAATGATTTACACTTTGTCTTACTAACTTTGAAAGAGTACTAAAATCGCTTTTCTTGATAAAATTTTGCCATTTAATTTTAGTATCTTCCGAAACATATAATGAGATTCTTTCTTTATCTCGGGAATAAATCTTTTCGCCCCTTAGCCAGTTTTTAAAGCTTTCTGTGATTACACCTCTCCATACAGCATATCTTCCGGTTTCCTTTTCATATTGGATCATTTCATCAGTTTTTCCATCGAATTTTCCTTCTTTATACATTTTAATTCGTTCTTCTATATCATCAGTATCCTCTATAAATCCACCTGGCAAATTGAGATCCAAACTCTTAATTTATATTTTAGATAATTTGAAACTTCAAAATATTTTTAAAAGGTATGTTTAGCACACACAAAATATACTTTACAAATAAAAGATTTTTTATTTAAGTCTTTTTATATCCAAAAAAGGTTTCTCGTTAAATCAAAGAATTAAAATTTCTGAAATATAGAGAATTTATAATCTTACATTTGCTTTTTATTCAGTTTAATGATATGTTGGTAGGAAATCCAAATCTATTAAGACACACAAATAGAATTAAGTATAGAGAATTGACACACAAATCACTTTTTATAGATTTTAAAAATAGATACTTTTTCATACTCTTTAAAGAATAATAGTTTTATATGCATCAAATCTGAATCAAATTAGAGATAAAAATTATGATAACAAATAATTATTCAAATTTGTTTTTTATCAACAAATTTAAATAGGTAAAGCGCTCAATGATCTTATATAAGAACCTTTTAAATGTGTATATATTAAAGGGGATCATTTAAAGGTGTGTTATAACAAATCTAGTTTTTTGGTACAAAAGATTTAAATATGTAATTTTCTTATAAAATATTATACTAAAATAATTGCTTTTTTACACCAAAAATAAAAAAGTGATTAAAAAAGAATGTATTTGAGGTAAAAAACCTCACTAATAACAGGAGTTAAAAAGTATGGTAGAAACTAGACTAATACCTCATCAGTATGAATTTAATACACTCTGCCCAGAATGTGGGGGAAAAAGTATCGAGATACCCGTTCGGGGAGAAACTATCTGTAAACAATGTGGACTTGTAATTACAGAAAGAGGTCTTGATTTAAATCATAGTGGTATAAGAGCATACACAAAACAAGAGAAAGATAGAAAAGAAAGAACTGGCTGTCCAATGTCTATATTAATGCCTGATATCGGCCTTTCGACAGTTATTGATAGAAAGAGAATTAAAAATCCGGATTTAAGAAGAGCCGCAAAATGGAATACCCATTTGTCATGGGAAAAGCGAAACATGCTAATCGCAATTACCGAACTTAAACGAATCGGGACGAATCTGAACTTTCCGGAAAGAGTTAAAAAAGCGGCTGTTAAACTATATAAAGAAGTTTTTAGAAAAAATCTTCTTAGAGGCAGATCTATTAATGGCATGATTTCAGCTTGCGCCTATTTTACATGCAAACTTGAGCAAGTTCCTGTAACTTTACAAGAAATCCTTGATGAAGCGTCAATTAGTGACAACATAGTAAAAAAATGTTATAAAATTTTAGTACGAGAACTCCATTTAAAATCTCCAAACCTTGACCCTATCTCACTCATTCCACGCTACTGTGCAGAATTAGGATTATCAATCACTGCGGAAAAAGAATCTATTAAGATATTACGAAGTTTTATTAATAATTCTTCTATCTGTGGAAAAGATCCAAAAGGGTTATGTGCAGGAGCCCTTTATCTAGTCGCTAAGTTAAAAGACAAGAAAGTGAGCCAAAAAGAGATTTCCAGCGTTGTAGGAGTTACAGAAGTGACTTTACGTTCTCGATATAAAGAACTTCTTAATCATATATCATTTAACTTTAAATCATAAGTATTTATCTTTTTTCCTTTTTATTTCATTTTTTCAACGTTTTTTTCAAACCATTTATTGGAATGTTTGAAAAACATTTTATATGCTTCACAATAATAAGTTTTCTTAGGGTGGGGATTAGAAGGAAATAGGCGATCCTTTAGGCATCCTCCATAGCATAATTCGAGCCATTTACATCTTTTACATTCTTCACTGAGTGTTCTTTTTAATGGTAAAAACTGAGCCTCTCGTTTTTGTTCCAGTTCAGTAAGATTAGAATCCATAATATTTCCAACCTTAAACCTATTTTTAGCGAAAAAATCGCAAGGATATACATCACCATTCCACTCAATCAATAAATAGGGCGCACATTCTTTTTCAAGTGAACAAAATCCTTTATCATATCCCAGATAGAACGCGATCAGAGAATCGAAGAGTCGAATTGATACTAAATTCGGATTTTCCTTCCAATGATCAAATAAATCACATAGAAATTTTCCATATTGCTTTGAAGAGATAGAGAAAAAGGCTCTTTTTCCCTTTTCATCGGCTTCAAGAGCTGGAATAAATTGTAGATGATGAAATCCATTGTAAATATAAAATTTATATACTTCTTTAACTCTATTTACATTTGCTCTGCTTACAACGCTTAAAATATTAAACTCAACTTGATATCTTTTGAATAAATCAGTAGTATTCATAACTTTTGTCCAGACCGATTTTCCTCCTATTGATTTTCTATAACGGTCATGAACCGATTTAGGACCATCAAGGCTAAGTCCAATTAAGAATTTATACTTATGAAGAAACTTAGCCCATTCTTCAGTTATTAACACTCCATTTGTTTGTAGGGCATTTCCAACTACTTGTTCTGGACTTCCATATTTCTGTTGTAATTCCACGACTTTTTGAAAAAATTGCAATCCAGAAAGTGTTGGTTCTCCACCTTGCCATCCAAAAATAGATTCGGGAAACCGAAATTCGAGATACTGAGAGATGATTCTTTTGAGAATCCTTTCATTCATTCGAGGATGATTTTTATTAGGATATACTTCCTTCACTCTTAAATAAAAGCAATATTCGCATCGAAGGTTACAATCAAATGAATTCGGTTTTATAAGTAATTGGAATGGTTTCATTTATACTGATAAAAGAGGGGAATGAAATAATAATTATTGTTATGAAATGAAACTTAATATTATAACTGTCCAAAATATATGAAAATTTAACTCATTACGATTAGAATCTTATAAATTCTTTGAATCAAAATTCAGAGAACTAAATAAGTTAATGTTCTCGTCTAGAGATAATCTAAAACCAGTATAACTTCAAAATTTTATAAATAAAGAAAAGATAAAGAGGTTAGGATTAATATAGTAAGACTTAGAAAAATATGCATTATTTAGTTCTGCTATCTTTACCATATTAGTTCTTATGGTTTTTAGCAATCCAGTACTCGCATCTTCAACTAGTGGTGGTTACGAAGCAAAACAAGATTATAGTATTTTTAATTCCCTTCTTTATGAATCAGATGTAGATCTTGGGGAAGATGTTGTATTCTCCACAACGGGTAACGGTTTTACAAATTATGGAATTTGGATTTGTGGAGTCAACAATTATGGTATTGGCGAAAATACTTTAATAGACGTTGAAACATCTGCTAAATGTTACGTAGAAATCCAAACACTAACAGAACAAAAGGCAACTACAACTTATGCTTGGGAACCCTTACCTTTGAATCTAATAAAGATGTCAGGGGCTACTGGTAAATCTTTCTCTTTTGGTGTGGCAACTGGTATTGGTTGTAATACTGCTAATGATATTTATAATGGATGGCGCCATCTTGGAGGTCTTGGTAGCTCAGCTTTGTGGCACCATCAAAGATTTACAGCAACACTTAAATTAGAAGTAGACAATAATTTAGCAACAGAATATTACCATGGAAAAGTAGTATCGCAAACTTCTCAATCTATAACATATTGGTATATAAAACAAATCCAGTTTAAACTTAACTTCCATTTCGAAGTTGGTAGTGTTGCAGTAGGATGGACTACTTTGGCAACACATACACATATACTAGGAGATGGAAATATACCTTCTGGTTATTCAGGCATGGATCTCAATGAAATATTTTTCGTTCCTGATACTTCGGACTAATAAGAATAATAAGATACTTGACTCATAAACGGCATGTTAACTAAATAAATAAATCATCTCAATAACTTCAAAATCAGAATAATTGTTGTAATTATTGATTATAATAATATAATAAATAGAGATATGAATTATCTTCTATTAAAGAGAAATGAGTTTAGTTCTTATGACCGGTTCTTCTAGCAGCAATCTGTCCAACTTTTCTACCTGGAGGCGTATTACGACCAACAGTACTTGGCTTATGAGGTGATTGCTTGGCTCCTCCTCCGAAAGGATGAGATGCAGCATTCATTGTAACCCCTCGGACTACGGGCCATTTCTTGGCTTTTGAACGTAAATGGAAAAACTTATTCCCTGCTTTGAGGAAGGGCTTATCGGTGCGGCCTCCTCCGGCAACGACGCCGATTGTACAAAGACATTTTTCATTAAACCAGCGAGTTTTCTTGGATCGGAATCTTAACTGAACTTTTTTCCCCATTTTTTCAATTACAGTTGCCGCTACCCCAGAACTCTTTGCGAATCTTCCCCCATCTTGTGGATGGCTCTCAACATTATACACAAGAGTTCCTAAAGGGACATCTTTCAAAGGAAGGATATTTCCTATTTCAATAAAAGATTTCTTTTTCTTAAGAGTCTCCAATGATTCCAAAGCTTTTTTTGTTTGGATAAACTCCTGTCCTTCGTATATTCCTTCTGGTGGAAGATATAAACCTTTCTCTCCGTCTTCATATTGTATTTTGGCAAGTGGGGCTCCTCTTCCCGGAGCGTGAAGGAATTTGAGAACTTTAAATCTAATATGAGTTTCTCCTTCTTTAAAAGGTCTGTATTTCACAGAACCAAGGTGTCTATGAGAGGGACTACGAGCCCAATTGTGACCATATCCCTTTCGTTGTACTAGAATTCTCTTTCCCATTTATTTTCACTTAAATTCTATATTTAAATTACGTAGTAAGTAAAATATTTGGAACTTTAAATTTTTTATTATTTTTCTCATTAATGATTGAAATCCCCTCAATCGATTGAAGTAAGATTGTGATTATTCATTATTATTGAAGTTTTGTAGATATGTTAGAATATTTAGAAAAGTAAGGAAGAAAAAATTCTAATTATTATTTGAAGAGTTTAATAGATCCTCAAATTTATAATTAAAGGCTGGTGGGATTTCTCTTTCTACGAATTCACCAGCAAGGTTGGTGGTAAGCAGATTTTCAATCTCCTCTTTCTCATCAGTCTGTCCTAATACCCATCCTAATTTAACATAGGCTACTTCTGGAATCATATTTTTCCCAGAAATAACTCCAATCTGCTCTAATTGTCGACCAGTAGAATAAACATTCATTCCAACAAACCCATGTAAAGTCTGAGTAGTCATAAGAATGGTGATATCTTCCTTAATTGCTTTACTTAAAATATTTATTAATTTTGAATTTACATGACCTAATCCCGTACCCCCCAATACAATTCCTCTATAGTCATTATCAATATAATATTCAATTTGTTTTTCTGTTAATCCAGGATAAGAATAAACTAAAGCAACTTTTTCTTCAAAATCAGTAAGTGCTTTTGTTGTATTATTATTACGTTTTTTATAATCATTTTGAAAATAATGAATATTTCTATCCTTAATATAACCCAAGGGAATGTTATCAATGGTTCGAAACGCATGGCGAACAGAACTATGCATTTTTCGGACTAATGTTCCTCTATGAATGACACCATATTCATGATCAGTGGTTCCTAACATACAAACAACTACTTCAGCTATATTGGAAGTAGCTACATTTGCGGCATTAATGAGGTTTAAAGCCGCATCAGAAGAAGGTCTATCAGAACTTCTCTGGCTCCCAACGAGGACAACAGGAATAGAAAGATCCTTTAACATAAAGGAGAGGGCAGCTGAAGTAAGACCCATTGTATCGGTTCCATGGGCAATAATTACTCCATCAGTTCCATTATTAGCTTGACTTTCGATTTCTTTCGCTATTTTCTGCCAATAATGAGGTTCCATATTTTCTGAGAAAATCTTAAATAAAATTTTACTTTCTACATTACATATTTCAGCTAATTCTGGGACAGTACTAAATAGTTCTCCAGGCGTAAATGCTGGAATTACTCCTCCAGTGATATAATCTAATCTTGAAGCTACGGTTCCCCCAGTACCTAGGAGGGTTACATTCGGAAGGTCTTTATTTTTAGGAAATTTCTTTTCCGGAATTCTATAATCAGCCTTTTTCTCTCCAATTTTTGTGATTTCTTGTATATCTTTAGCTAAAATTCCAACATTATAATTATTTTCAAGCTTAATTTCAATAAATTCTGGTGAAGAATGTTCATATCTCGGAAGAATTACTCCTTCAAAAGTAGATTTTTCTGTTTTAACCGTAACAATATCCCATATCTTTAAATTATTTTTCTCTAAAAGCGTTCTAGCTATTCCTTTATATCCTTTTAATTCGTCTTCCATTATTTATTTCAGCTCCTTTATTTTTAATTTAATTGCTTTATTTAATTCTTTAGATACAATTGCCCCATCAATTTTTCCTCGAACTTCTTTCATAACTTCACCCATTAATGGGCCTATTGCCCTCATTTCTTTTTCCTTGATAAGTTTATTATTCTTATTTACAACTCCAGAAATAATATTTCCTAAATCTACTAAAGACATTTTCTCAAGATCCAACTTTTCTCGAATTCCATTAAGATCCATATTAGGATTATCTGCTTTAACTGCTAATACTTCTTCAATTGCTTCCTTACTAATTTCTCCTTTCTTTAATAACTTGAATATTTCAATAAAATAAGTATCTGTAATATTTTCTATCTCTTTATCATCTCTTCTAAGAGCAGTCGTTGTCTCCAGCAAAGTAGTTAGAATTAGTGTTGGGTTTTCTGGATATACTTTCAGAATGGTTTCAAAAAGATCCAATTTATTTTCAAATATCAATTCTTTAATTATTCGTTCTTCTATCTGGAATTTTTCAGAATATTCTTTAATTACATCCCAAGGATAATTTGGTAAATCCTTTCTGACTTGATTAATTAAATCTTTTGAATTAAAAATTGGCTGTAAATCAGTATCCGGATAAAGCCGAGCTCCTCCATGCAATTCCCTTAAAAATTCAGTTTTTCCATCTTCAAGAGCCTTTCTTGTTTCTGGAGGCACCCCTTTTAAGGCAAACTTAACTCTTTTTAGTATGGTCTCTATTGCCTTTTCATTTTCTTCATTTTTCCCCATTACAAGAACAAAACAGTCTTTCTCTTTGGTTTTTAATTTTGTTTTTATATTTTTAATATCTTTATCTGAAAAGGAATAATTCTCTAAATCTTCATCTGAATGGATAATTCCTTTCAATCCAGAAATTAATTTTACCTTACTACTTACTTCTGTTCCAAATCTATAGTCCTCTATTAAATCTGTGCCAAAAATTCCTTTAAATTTTGGAAAATTAAGACCTTGAACTTCCTTTCCTGATTTAATTCCTTTAGCAATAAATCTACATTTTGTACTTTTTAGATCTTTAGTAAGATCCACTCCTTTTTGGGGTAGATCTTTATTAGTAATTTCCCTTTTCTCTAATTCTTCTTTAATTTTTAATAAATTTAACTGTCTTGAAATTTCATTATCTATTAAAGGTTTTATCCAATCTAATTTCTGTACACCCTTTATTTCAATTCTCGTGCCCCCTTCTATGCTAACATTAACATCTTGCCTTATCGAACCAAGAACTTTTTTAACATTAGTCGACCACAATAGAAGTCCCAGCCGCTCAGCACAATCTCTTGTTTCCTGTGGATCTCTAAGATCTGGTTTGGTTGTTACTTCGACTAGAGGAATTCCAAGACGATCTAGTCTAAAGTAATTTGTTTTAAACTCTGTTTTTGACTTTCTTGCTGCATCTTCTTCCAAACATAGAATATCTATTCTAACTTTTTTTCCATTCTCCAATTGAATGAATCCATCTTTAGCAAAAATCATCGTTCTTTGAAATCCCGATGGTACGGACCCATCTAAATAATTTTTTCTGCAAACATGCATTTCAGGGATTATATTTGCGTTTAAAAGGAGAGCAATCTGAGTTACTATCTTTCTTGCTTCTATATTACATTGAAATGGAGGAGTTTCATCAAGCTCATAGGTACATATTTCATTATTATACCCTTCATAAACTATATCTATACCTTTTTCGTATTCAGTTAGCATTGCTTCATCATAAGTGCCCATCTCCCCTAATACAGGACGCATTTCCCTTTTGATTGTGAAATCTGGCTCCTTTGTTCCTTGAAGTTCATTTGGGCATCTACAAAATAACTTAGTTTTACTATTGAGTTGTTGATGTATTTCTAAACCACATTTTAACCCTAATTCTTCGTATTTATCCATAAAAATCAATTATTGATAAGATTTTGTTTATAAATTGAAATCTAAAATTCTAATTCTAAAAATTATTTAAACTTATATTTCCATTTTTTTAAATTACAGTTAGTTAAATACTTACTCTAAATAATACTTTTCATTCCTTTCAATTACGTTAGCATATTGCGAAACTTTTTTTAAAATATATTCTCGCTCCTCTCTAAATTTTTCTTCTGGGATCGTTATTCTAAAAATGGCAGGATTTTCGTTATCTAAAGAAATCCAATGGAGTTTATCAAAATATTTTAGAATATTTAAACCCATTTCTTTAGCAGAACCAAATCTTTGTAAATCTTCTTCAATTTTTCTCATCCATCGATCTCTTGTCATCACATCCTTAAAATGAACAGTTAAATTTTTACTAGATGCTAATTTCATCCATAGGTAATAATCTTTATCATCATTTAAGACGCGTTTATAATTTGTGATAAATCGAATATTATAATGATAAAGGTCTACCCTTTCTTTTCGTTCTAAATCTTTTAAATAAAATAAAGATGTGACTTTAGATTTGATTCTAGAGTACTTACTTTTCTTGGAATAAAGAAAATCTGTTATTTTAAATCCGAGAAAGCCTAAAACACCTGATGCAAACTTTAAATTTTCAAATATAAGGTTTTCATAATATGCAACAACCTCAAGAACGATTGATGGGTTTTTTGAATAATCTGTAGTTTTATCTAATGTAAGATTGAGTAGCTTCGCGAGTTTATTATTTCGAAAGTATACTTCTAAGCGTTTTAAAAATTTTTCAACTTCATCTTTCTTTTTAAAATCTGCATTATTTAATAAAAATCTTCTATAGGAGATAAAAAATTTTAACATATCTGAAACTCTAAAATCAGTATATCTATTTGTTTCTACAACCATTTCATAAAATGGAATGGTTGCTTTAAAAGAAAATTCATCATAGAATTCTTGAACTTTTCCATCAACGAAAGAATCAAAATCCTTAATTGATTTCCCTCTTTCAAAGTTTTCCATAACCTTATGGAGAATATAATTATAAAAGGAGGAAACACTACTAAATCTTTCGTCATCCGGAGATTCTCTTGATCTTACATTTACGTAACGCTTAATCCATTCTTTTAATGCAGGTGAAATAGAAATTGTTTGTCTATCAGTCTTTTTTGTTGACAAATATTTCTTAGAGGTTTTAACATTATTATTTTTCGACATTTTTCATATATTTTTATTGATAGTATTTATAAAAAGGACTTTTGATATTATATAAGAAATCCTTATAAAAAAGCTTTTGTTTAATCATTCCCATGATAAATTGATGTAAGAAAGCTTTCTATGATACAATTCTGGTTATTTGTAATCTCTGATGATTGATTCTTTTTAATAGAAATTAATCGGCTCTATAATATAAGATCTACCATCTTTATATTTTATAAATAAGTTTATAAACTTAAAAGTAAATTTTAACAAAAAGAGACTTCAGCCACTTGATCAAAAATTTGGTCATTTCCTCGGAGGGCAACATAGGAGGGGGATAGACGAAAATCCAAAACTTATTAATTTTTTGTATATATATACATTTTCAAATTCATTAAATGAATGAATTTTCTTATCTCTTTCTAAAGTAAGAAATCAAAATTTATTTTAGGTATTTCGATACATATGGACCATCTCTTTGATAACCTAAATCATAAAACCATGATCTAACTCCAATTCCACTTATTACGGATAACTTTTTTGCATCAAATTCTTCCAGTGAGATTCTTTCAGCATTTTCCATTAAGAGTGAACCATATCCACGATGTTGAATTTGTTTTTTATTATTTGGTTTAGAATCTTTCGGAACCAATTCACCAACTATTTTTATCTCTCGAACAATTAAAGTATTCCCGTCATTTAACTCGGGTCTATGAGCATACTCTGAAGGTTTCCTTAATCTTAAATACCCAAAAAGATGATTAGCCTTTTTATTTTCATATGAAAGGAAAATTTCTTTTCCTTCAGAAGCATTATAATTAATTCGATGAAGTTTCACATTATCAAATATTTTCTTAGTAATTTTTTCTTTCCGTTTCTTAATTCCATATTCTCTACAACGAATACAATTGCATTTTAAATTTCGCTCTTCCATATTACTTCTAACAATTTGCCTTAAATTACTTTTCTTACATCCAGCTTCAATCAAAGGGGCGGGAATATCTCTCATAATTCTCTGTATTCGAACATATGGAGGAATAATTGCTTTTGCATCTGAAATTAAATTAACTAAATCTTTTAAGGAATAAGGACTATATTTCCCTTCCTTCCACCAATCATATAGTGTAGTACCCTTAATCACTAAACAGGGATAAATCTTTAACATGTCGGGTTTATAATCAGGATTTTGGAATAAGGTTTCAAACATTTGGAGATCCTTATTGTATGAAGAACCTGGAAGATTAGGCATTACATGAGCATTAATTTTTAAACCCGAATCTTTTGCTATTCTAATTGCCTCGATACTATCTTTAGTTGTATGTCCTCTGTTGATTAATTTATAAATATCTTCATAAATTGTTTGAATTCCAATTTCAATCCGTGTAGTTCCATAACTTAACATTTTGTCTATTTCTTTTTCTTTACAATAATCAGGTCTTGTTTCTATAGTAATGCCAATAAGTCTTCTTTTAGACTTTTCTGCCAATTTCTTTGCTTCTTCTAATGTCTCTGCTTTTTTGTTAATTATCCCTTCAAGAGCACCTTTCATAAATTCTTTTTGATAAGATTCATTTGTAGAAAGAAAGGTGCCTCCCATAATTATAAGTTCTATTTTATCAACCGTATGACCTATTGCTTCTAAATCTTCAATCCTACTTTTTACTTGTCCAAAAGGATCATAATTATAATGGATTGATCGCATTGCTGCTGGTTCTTGACCAGTATAAGATTTAGCTACTTTTTCTCCGGGTTGTGAAGTTTCACCTGGACAATACACACATTCTCCTGGGCATTTGAGTGGTTTTGTCATAATAGCGATAACCGAAACACCAGAAATACTTCTTGTTGATCTTCTTCTTAGAAGTGTATTTAAAACTTTTCTCTCTTTTCTATTTAGGTCAATCTCATCAGCATATTTTAAGATAGTTGCATTTTTAATTACCTTACTATAGTTATAGTTTTTTGCGATTCTTCCTTTTAGATTAGTAATTTTCTTTCTATTTATTTTTGGGTGTTGTAACAAATAATCTATACTATCTAAAGCAATTTTTCTAACTACTTCATTCTCTGTATCTCTATAAGGAGCCATATTTTATTATAAATTTAGAAATGAGATGTTCTCTAATCTATCGATTATTATTTATTCAACAAAAAACAAAAATTTAATGATTATCAAACCAAAATTGAAAGAACTGAAGAAATTTCATATTTGTATTTTTTTACCAGAAAAATCTCTCTTAAATTTCCCAAAATCATCCATCTTTTTAAGTTGTTTCATCGTAAATATGGGGCCATCCTTACATACAAGGAATCCAACTGGATCTATTGAACATAATCCACAAAGTCCACATCCACATCTCATAATTCTTTCCAAACTTACTTGTAGTTCAACATTAACCCTTTCACTTAAATGATAAACTTCATAGAGCATTTTTTCGGGTCCACAAGAATATACATAAATTTTATTTTTACTTTTTGAATACTCGTTTAAAAGTGAATGAAAAGTCTCAGTAACTAATCCTTTTTTTCCATAACTTCCATCTTCGGTACAAATATAAAAATTGGAATTATTAAAATTATTTTCAAATTCGTTTATATAGATCAATTCTTTCTTTAATTTAGCCCCCTCTAAAAGTATAAATTCAAAATCCTCACTAGTTAATTTTTGAGAGAGAAACCTCAAAGGAGCCAATCCGGTACCTCCTCCAACTAAAAAAATTTTTGAATTTTGGTTGGTTGGTATAGAAAAGTTATTTCCAAGAGGACCTCTAAAGCCTAAAAACTCTTCTTTTTCAAGATTAAACAATTTTTTAGTACAATCTCCTACTTTTTTTACTGTTATCTGCCAATTACCTTCATCATCAATTCCAGATATTGACATAGGAATTTCATCTATTCCAGGAACCCATATCATTAAAAATTGTCCGGGAAGTGGTTCTGGGTAATTTTGAGTTTGCAAACCTTCCATATTGAGAGTTATTGTTTTTACATCTTTACATTCAATTTTTGTGTCAAGAACTTTTACTGTCTTAATTCTATTCTTAATCATAATCAGGAACCTCTTGAGTTTTAAATTTGTGAGATAAACCAGAAAAAAATTCAATGACATCTTTAAAATTCGAGATACCTCCACATCCTATTATGGGGATTTTAAGGTGTTTGTAGAGATCATAGACCTTTTTAATCGCAATTGGATGGATTGCTTTACCAGAAAGTCCTCCACTTCCATGTGAAAGTATAGGTTGCCTTGTGTTAATATCAATGACCATTGCTTGAAGAGTATTTATAGCGACAACAGCATTTGCTCCACCTTTTTCCGCGGATAATGCAATTTCAATTATATCTGTTACATTGGGATTAAGCTTGACAAGCACAGGGATATTAAGATTTGAAGTCACATCTCTTACCAAGGAATAAGTTAGATTTTTATCAATTCCAATAGAACTGACTTCTGCATGAGGGCAAGAAATATTTAACTCAATAGCATCGCATCCAGCTTTTTCAGCCTTTTTTGCAACTTCAATATAACTTTTTGTACTATCCCCAAATACGCTCACAATTAATGGAAATTCATATTTTTTAATTTCTTCAATTTCATAAATAAAATCATCTATGCCAGGATTTCCAAGACCTACACTATTTACAAAAGTGCCAGGATACACTTCAAAAATAGAAGGATTTTTATATCCTATTCTCTTTCTTGGACCTATCGATTTAGTTGTTACTGCTCCAGCTCCTGCATCTATAACGTTTTTCATAGAAGAATAAGAAACCCCTAAAATTCCAGATGCTAAAATTATTGGAGAGGATAATTTTAAACCACTTAAATTTACATCAAGCATTTTTATTATTTATTAATCATTATATTCTAATATCTATTTTCATTAGAGTTTAATTTCCAAAAATTTTGATTATATATGAAATGCTTTATTATAGATACTTATATCGGGATTTTTGCTTTGGATGAATCAGAAAACATTCTT
>JARRLT010000023.1:0-9350 GCA_037386725.1 Promethearchaeota archaeon | reverse complement strand
CAACGAAAGAAAACTAACAGAGTGGTTTATCTCATTTATGGAAGAATTAAAGTCATCAGGATTCGATGAATACATTTTTGATAATGATAATCTTAAAATTCTAAGTGAAAATGAATTGGGATATAATACAGAATTTGATCCTAGTATTTTAGATTTTAAAAATTTCCGAATGAATTTATCTAACCAATTAAAAAAGGTTGGTTATCATAAGGGAGAAAAAGAGATTTTACTCCAATTTAAAAAAGTAAGTGAAGATTTGGTTAAGGATGAAGTGAGTAAAATCGCGGGAGAAACTGATCAAGTTATTATACAAGTAATTGAGACTTTAGATACTCTCAAAAAATCCATTAGTTTACTTTCAAATAAATTAAAAGAATGGTATGGGATTCATTTTCCGGAATTAATTGATCAAATAATCGATGATAATGTCTTTCTTGCTGAATTAACAGCAAAAATAGGGGATAGAAAAGATTTTACTGAAACTATTATTAATCAAAAATTTGATTTTAGCCCAAACTTGTTAGAAAAATTAGTAAAGACTGCCTCGATGTCTATGGGGGCAGATATTGAAGTGAAAATTATTCAAGAATTTGCTGAAAAAATTCTATCATTGAATTCTTATACAGAAACCCTAGAATTATACTTAGATGATCTTATGGAAAAAACGGCTCCTAATATGAAAGCATTAATTGGATCACTTATTGGAGCAAAATTAATATCAAAAGCGGGGAGCTTAAGAAAATTAGCCTTTATGCCGGCATCTAGAATTCAATTATTAGGTGCCGAAACTGCTTTATACAGACATTTAAGCAGTGGAGATAAACTCCCAAAACATGGAATAATTTTTCAATGGCAACAGATTCGATCAAATCCACCTTGGATTCGCGGAAATATTGCACGGTTAATTGCTGGAAAATTAGGATTGGCTGCAAAAATAGATTATTTTTCAGGAGATTTTATTGGAGATGAATTTTCTCAAGAAATTGAAGAAAAAATTAAAGAAATTAAAGAAAAATATCCTAAACCTCCACAGTCAAAAGAACAAAATATAAAACGAAAACATAGGAGGCGTAAAAAATGAGCAATGTAAATCTCAGAAAACATCCAAAATTTGAAGAAATATTTATATCAGGACCAATTGAAAAAGCAAAAATTTATACTAAAAATATGACTCCAGGGAAAAGAATTTATGGTGAGATGTTGGTAGATGATAATGGAGAAGAATTTAGGCTATGGAATCCCTATAGAAGTAAATTAGCAGCAGTAATTCGCCAAAACCCTCAAATTAATTTCATCAAAAAAGATTCAAGAACATTATATTTAGGAGCAGCTTCAGGAACCACTGTCTCACATTTATCCGATATTACTCATGACGGCATTATTTATGCCATAGAGTTCGCAGAACGTAGTATAAGGCAATTAGTCCAAAATACTTCAGATAGATATAATGTAATTCCTATATTGGGAGATGCTCGATCTCCTCATGAATATGCAAAATCAATCTTTACAGGAATTGATTTTGTTTATCAAGATGTTGCCCAACCGAATCAAGCGGAGATTGCCATCAAAAATTGTAACTATTATCTCAAAAAAGGAGGTTTATTATTCTTAGCGATTAAATCTCAATCAATAGATAGCTTATCAGTCCCTGATAAAGTTTATAAGAGTGAAAAGGAGATATTAGAAAAAGCTGGGTATGAAATCATAGAAAGTATCAATATCCATCGCTATGCTGCGAATCATCTTGTATTGATTGTGCAGAAAAATCATTAGAAAAAATCTGTTATTTTTTGGTTATATACTTCTTCATTCAAAATTTTTCTTGTTGTTTCCCATGTAATACGAGCAAATCTAGGAGGTTGCCGGTGCTTTCTTATCCAATTTCTAAGAAAACTTATAGTTCTTTCATCTGATGTGTATCCTGAACCCAAATCACCATATCCTAGATTAATATATCTCTCTCTTAATTCTTCGATAATTTTATCTCTTTTGTGTTTAGCAATTATTGAAGCTGCAGATACTATCGGAAATAGATCATCGGCTTTGTGCTTCGCTATAACCTTATCTGGTTGATAATTTAATCGAGCTTCGATTCTCCTTTTAAATCGTCTCTCATTAACATCGGCAGCATCAATATATATGAAACTTGGCTTTAAATTATTTAACATTTCTCCCATTTTAACAATTTCTAATTTATTAAGGTCTAGTCCATTTTCTTCTCTTCTATCAATTTCTTGGGATGTTACCTCGATATCATTATAGCAAACGCATTCATTTTTTATCAGAGTTGCCAATTCCAAGCGTTTTTTAGGAGTAAGTTTTTTAGAATCTTTTACACCTATTTTTTCTAAAAATTTTATACTGTTTTCGGTGAAACAAACACAACATATTATCATTGGACCTAAAACTGGTCCTCTTCCTGCCTCATCTATTCCCGAAATTAATTTTTCCATCTATGAATATCCCATTATTCACTAGATTAATAAAATTAAGATTTTGTTAAACATAGCATTAGTTTAATTTAGATGTTAATGCATAAAAAGTTATTTATTAAGATTATCTGAAAGTTTGAGTAAGTTTCCGAGACGATATTTGAATTATTTTTCTTTTATAAAATTGATGAATTCTGTCTCATCATCAATTTTTTCTAAAATTTTAATTTTAACAAAAGGTATATTTTGGGAATCTAAATTATCAGGTAACTTAAAATCATTTTCTACAATAAATAATCCTTTTCTATGAAATAATTGGGTGAAATTGCATAGAGATTGTAATTTTTTAATGGTAATCCTTTTTATTTCTTCAGAAATTCCCGATAAGACGGGATATATTCCTTCAAAAGGTTCAGTTTTTTGAGATTTTGAGATTAATGAGAGATCAAAAGGCATATAACCGTGCCTATAAAAAAATCCTCTTATCCCTATATCTTCAATAACGTCCTTAAGGTGCTCTTGAAAAGGAGTTAAATCTAATTCAGTATCTATTTCTTGAAAATTTACATCAAAATGCCACTCAAATACATTTATATTTCTAAAAAGTGATTCTGAACCTAGAATGTTTGAAATTCTTTCAGCCATTTCTTGGGATGGTCTCATATTTCCACTTTCATAGGAACATACTGTACGTCTTGCAACTCCCAGTTTCTCTGAAAGTTCCTTTCGAGAGATTTTCTTTTTCTCTCTTAATGCTCTCATCAATTCACCATCTAAAAAGATTACATTTCCTCCTCGTCTGGCAAGAATATAAGGGTATAAATCTTGTTGAATTATATTTTCCAAAGTTTCAATTGTAATAAATGGTAAGCCATTTCTTATATAGATCGTATTTTTTTCTAAAGTTTGGTATCTATTCTTCTTTCCAATAAGTAATGGTTTAGATTTTAAAAGAGAAGAAAGAGTTTTCAATCCTTCTATCATTTCATTATCAATATTATCAATATTGGAAAAAATTTTAACGATAAAGACAAGATCATCTTTCTTAACTATTAAATCAAAGCAAAATAGTGCTCTCTGGGACTCAGAATCAAATACAAATGTTTGATATCCCGACTCAATTAGTAATTTATTAATTCTTTGAATAATCTTATCTGTCATTTACTTCCTACTAGGATTATATACAAATAGTACTATAAAATTTTTCCTTATAAATGATATGTTTTCAGAATAAAAATTTAAAGATTTTCAAAACTTCTTGCCCCGTTTCAGTAATAAAAACCTTCTTATTCCTTCTTTCATCTGAAACCCGAATACATTTCAATATATCCTCCAACTCCTCCAAATATTTTCTACTTTTCATATATTTACTTGATTGTCGTTTCCTATCATTTTTATTTTTCGTTAATAAAGTTAAAAGATCATTATCAAATAGATTTTCAACGAGATCCTTTTTGTAGATAAATTTACCCAATTCTTTATTATAAGGCTTATTTTTATACCTTTTTTTAATCATATCATCAATTAACTTTAAAATATCTATGTATATTTTATCAGGTTTTTGTGTAGGGAAAGTTATTGGGGTTTTAATAATCATCTTACCTTTATGAGCTGGTCCTTCTCCTTGTGGATCATATTGAGTTGAATATATATAATATATTTTGCATTTCCATAATTTTGAAGCCTCAACGGATGCAATTGCGGTAATTTTCGAACCAGAACTAACATTGATGAATATTTCACTTTCTTTTCCATTTTCCGTTTCTTTTTTTATAATTTTCGAGATTTTTTGGATAATTTCAATATAATTCGTATAGTCGATCTCATCCTGAATTATTTCTAGTGAAGGTATTTTCTCTTTTAACAGCTTAATATTGCGTTCAAAAAATTCCATATTTTCATCTTTTTGCCCCGTATCTTTTATAAAAGCAGTAAAATAATAAAGTTTATTTGGAATGTGACGTAGAATCGGTTCAGTTATTCTTTTTTCTTCATTAGAATTAAAAACAATATGTACTTTATTTGCAAACATATATAATTAGGTATTAAGTTAATTGAATTAATAAGTTTACAATTAATGGTAGATTATCCTTTTCGAACTTCATTTTTTAATAAATCAGCATCACTTATGATCCCTATATACTTATTATGTTCCTTTACAAGAACAGCTGGATATCTAGTGAGAAGTTTAGAGACATCCTTTAAACTCCATCTCTTATCAATTTCGGGAAAAGGAAGTTCCTTAATATCACATGCTTTCATCGATTTTACGCTTTCATTGGATGTTATCCAAGATTGAACTTTTTTTGCCGTTATACTTCCTAGATTATTATTTTCGGATATGATTGGAACTTGAGAGATCTTATATTCATTCATCACGTCAATCGCGTCTTTTATGGTTGAATTCTTATCAATACTTTTAATATCTTTTGTCATGACGTCCTGGGCATTTATCTTTCCTGAACTTTTGCGAGAACGTTGTCGCCTTTCTAAATACTCAAATATTTTCTTAAATTTCGAATAAGGGGGGTCTATTGATCCATTTTCTATCCTTGAGATGGTAGACTGGACTATATCTAATTCTTCTCCTAATTTAGACTGACTAATATTTAATCTTTCTCTTAATTCCTTAATTATCTTTTGATCGGGCAACATTTTTACTATTAAAATATTTTTAAATTTAAATATGCTCTGAGTGAATATTTAAGTAAAAATTATGCATAATGAGATATAAATTTTTCAGATCTAAAAATAATTTTATTTCAAAGGAAATGTTAATATTTAAGTTATTAAAGAAGAATAACACTTTCAATCATGGATGCTAATTTTTTTCTGCTCTTCTAAGCAGAACTCACATTCTTCTACACTCGCTTTATCACATACTTTACACATATGCTTATAACCAATATCTTTCCTTGCTCTTCTTTTCGGCGAAAAAATCATTGAAATTACAAAAATTACGCTAACAGTTATAGTGATTGTAGATCCAGAGGGTAGATTAAGAAGATATGATAAATATAATCCAATAAAAGAAGAAATTGCTCCAAATGTCATTGAAAGTATCAAGATTCTATTTAATTTATAACTCCATTGGTAAGCAGCAGCGGCAGGGGTCGTAATCATTGCTAGCACCAGAATCGCGCCTATTGCTTTCAAAGAGACGACAATGGCTAAAGAAATTAATATTAGTAACATATAGGTAATGAACCTTACGGGTAATCCTGTTGCTTTGGCCATTTCATCATCAAAAGTAATAAAAAAGAGTTCCTTTTTCATAAAGAAGATTATCATAAAGATTATTATACTAATTAAAATCAATAGAATCATATCCTCTGTTGTTACCACTAATACGTTCCCAAATAAAATAGCAATTACATTTGCATTGTATGAATTAATCAGACTTATAAATAATATTGCCAAGGCCATCATTAAAGAGAAAATAACTCCTACCGCCACATTATTATCTTCTACATACCCTTTTTCATTAATAAAACCAATGGTCATTGCCGCTCCTGTGCTAAAAAGGAATATTGTTATGAATGGATTTATTCCTAACAAGATTCCTAATGCGCCTCCCGCAAATGATGAATGTGCGATACCTGCACCCATAAAAATTAAACCTCTTAATATGATAAAAACACCTACAAGACCACAAATTACTCCAACAATTATCGAGGTAACTAAAGCACGTTGAAGGAAAGTATAATTTATTAACGCTTCAAAAAAATTTTCAAATAACATAATTTTAAATCAATTTTAATATTTTTTTCAGTAGTTTTCTGAGTAAAATTATAGAACACTCCCTTAAAATTCTTTTTATAAATAAATTCTCATAAATTTAAATTGAATAATATATGAATGATCCTAAATATCTTCAATAATAATTAGAGAATGTTTTTTTGGAAAAATAATATGAAAAATACAAAAGGGATATTATTCATTAGTTTAGTTATTTTTCTGTTGGCTTTAAACATTGGACTGAATATACATCATGTTAATAAAAAAACCCAAAACCATTTAAGTTCAGTTCATTCAGCAAATACAGATTTGAAAATTGTGGCTACAATTACAATAATAGGAAATATTGTTCAAAATGTAGTTGGACATAATATCCCAGTTATCGTCCCCGGTTCAGCAGATCCGCATTCTTATGAGCCAACATCAGGAGAAATATCTGCTCTTGAAAATGCGGATATTATTTTTCGAATGGGTGTGGAGGATCTCGAACCATGGTGGCGAAGTGAATGGAATGATGCATTAGTTGTTAATTTAGTTAATCCGAAAATGCTTGAAATAGATCCATTACTTGGATTTGACAATCCGCATGTTTGGATGGACCCAAATAATATGATTAATTTTACAAAAGAAGTAAATAATACTTTATGGAAAGAAGATCCATCCCTTTCGAATAAATGGATATACTCAAATAACACATCTAATTATTTGGCTGATCTTGAAAATTTATTAGTTAAAATTCAAAGTAATAAGCCTGCTTTTAATGGAATGAAGGTTGTTGTTAATCATCCCGCCTATTTCTATCTATTTAGAAAAAACCTCTTGAATTTGACACGATTGGCAACAATAGGAAAAGGAGAGGACCAAGAGCCCTCAGCCAAAGAAATAGCTGATGTTATAAAAATAATGAGAGAGGAAGGATGTCATCTAGTTGTTACAGACCCCCAACATCGTACTGCAAACGTTTACGAAATAGCGAGGAATACGCATTCTAAAATTGCGATGCTTACCCCCCTTTTAAATGTAGAAGTGTATTGGAATGGAAAACATGTGTTCATCTCTAACTACACACAAATGATTGAATATGATATATGGGCTTTAAAAAATCCAAGTGAACCACCGAGTTTAACTGATTTATGGTACATTATTGGGATTTTTGGAGGAATTATTATCACACTCTTAATTTTATTTTTATATATCAGAAGAAAAAAATAAATTTAAATTGAAAATATATTTAGGAAGATAGGAGAATTAAATGGAACCAGTCATTAATTTTAAATCTGTTTTTGTAAAATATCAAAACATAATTGCTTTAAGAAATATTAATGTAGAGATTCAACAAGGAGAATATGTTGGTATATTTGGTCCAAATGGTTCTGGTAAAACTACTTTTTTAAAAACCATAATAGGATTAATTAAACCAGATAATGGGATAGTAAGAATATTAGGGTCTGAAAATCTTAAAAAAGTAAGAGTGCAGGTTGGTTATGTACCTCAAAATATTTCAGTGAAAAGGACTTTTCCCGCGACAGTAATCGAAGTGATCGAGATGGGACTATACGGAAAAGTGGGATTTATGAAACCACTAGATTCTGAAGACAAAAAGCAAGCGATGGAAGCACTTCACATGGTTCATATGGAGAAATATAAAAATCGTCCAATTGGTCATTTATCTGGAGGAGAGCTCCAGAAAGTAATGGTTGCTAGAGCGATTGTTTCAAAGCCAAATATCTTACTTCTTGATGAACCCACTAGTGCTTTGGACTTTATGATGGTGAAAGACTTAATGACCCTATTAGTAGAACTAAATAATAAATTAAATATCACAATTTTAGCGATTAATCATCACCTTGATTTATTACAACCTTATTGTTCTAGGTTATTGCTTATGGATGGTACCATTATTTATGATGGGAAACCTCATGGTGAAGTGATTGATGAAAAAATTAAGGAAATTTTTCTAGAATAAACATATCTTCTATAAGAATTTATTAACAACTAAGTTTTATCAAAAAACAAAACGAAATGATATCTTCAGATCGGAAAAAATATTTTATTTGTATCATATTTTCCTTCAATTATAGATTCAAAATCTATTAGTGTGAGTTAAAATGGTAAACAAGTCAACTCTATTAGAACTTGTGAGTAATAATGAGACACCATTAATTGTAATTGATCATGAAGTTATTCGGGAAAATTTTAAAAAGTTCTGTGAAGAACTGCCTTATATAAAACCATATTATGCAATAAAGGCAAATCCTGAACCCGAAATAGTAAATACTTTGTATAAAATGGGTTCAGGTTTTGATGTTGCTTCATGGGAAGAATTTATGATCGTTTATAATGTAATTAAAGGTAATAATGAAGAAAAGAGACATTTCATGAACGAAAATGTGATATATGCTAATCCAGTAAAGCGTATTAGTTCACTTAAAAATCTCAATAATTATTTAATACAAATGACACTCGACAATTATACGGAAGTTGAAAAAATCGCCAAATATTGCAAGAATAGTAAATTATTGTTGAGAATTGATGTGCCAAATACAGGTTCAGTGGTAGAATTATCAACGAAGTTCGGAGCTCCTTTTGAGATATGTATTGATTTAATAAAATATGCTAATAAAAAGGGATTTAATATAGATGGGTTGAGTTTTCATGTAGGAAGCCAATGTAGTAATTTTAATAATTATATCGAAGCATTTAAAAGAGCAAACAAGATTTTTGAACAATCTAAGCAGATAGGAAATAAATTGAAAATTTTAGATGTTGGCGGAGGCTTTCCCGTTCCCTATGATCCTCAAGTTCCTGAATTTAAAGAATTAACAAAGATCTTCAATACCTATATCAAGCTATACTTTAATGATCCAGAAATAAGTGTTATAGCGGAACCGGGCCGATTTTTAGTTGCAACCAGTGCAACAACAATAGTTGAAATTAATGGTAAAGCTACAAGGAACAATAAAATATATTATTATGTCAATGATGGTATATATAATACATTTTCAGGTGTACTTTTTGATCATATTCAATATCATTTCAAGGCCTTTAAGGAAGGTAAAATATTGGATTGTGCTGTAGTTGGACCAACTTGTGATGCTTTAGATAAAATTTCATTAGATGAAAAATTACCCGATTTAGAAATTGAAGATTTACTCTATTCTGAAAACACTGGAGCCTATA
>JARRLT010000022.1:28307-37734 GCA_037386725.1 Promethearchaeota archaeon | reverse complement strand
CTACAAACAAACTAATACCAGATGATAGTTCTCGCATGAGAAATTATGAGCGCCTATCTACGGTTGCCGATGGCTGGTTTGTCCTTGATGAGTTTAATAGGATTGATGAGGTTGGTTTTAAGATACTTAACGTACAAGGTGTGAATGAAAAATAAAAAATACCACCTGGCTGTTCAATAAATAGTCAACAGCATGTTCATTATATGAACAATCCATTTATTGCATGGATTTTAATCGAAACAATACCGGACTCGCATCTCAATAGTTTAGTTAATTTAAACTACATTGGGTTCATAGACAAATTTTGGCAAAAGAAAATAAAAGTAATCCAAGAAAGCGACCATGCGACGAGTATTGATATTTTACATTCGGTTCGTCTTGTTGGACTTCAAGCAATTAAAGAAAGAAAAGGAATACCATTAAAATTTAATGTTAAAGAATATGAGTTCCCAATTGTTTCTGGGCTGATAAATTCAAGAGAGTTATTTGCTAAAGCTTTAAAAATAAAATCTAAACAAATTATCCCTCATTTAACTAACAAATTAAAAAATTTAATCGATTATACTTATGTTAATAATGCACCCTTCAAAGAAAATGAATTTAAACTAAATAAAAATGGTGATCTTTCAAAATTTTTACCCGTAATTGATTTTTATGGAGGTAGAAAATATACAACCTCAAGTATTGTTATTGTAAAATATCCTAATGAGGAAAGATTCAATGCCTCTTTTCATAGAATGATGTTTTTGGGAAATAATAAATTTGCAATAAGAATTGTACCTCAAAGACATTTGGATATTACATATAATCACTCAATTAAAGAAGGAAAGGATCTAAAAGTTGCTGTTATTTTTGGGGTTCATCCTGCAATAGAAATTGCTTCAGCTTTTTCTACTCCTGCCTTAGATGAATTAAAGCTAGCTTCTTCATTTATAAATGGATTAAACGTTTTTGAATTAGAAAATGGAATTATCGTTCCCGCAAACGCAGAATTTGTGCTTGAGGGAAGAATTTTAGATCAATTAACTGAAGAGGGACCATTTATTGATTTAACAGGAACCCCAGATATAATTCGAAAGCAGCCTATATTAGAAGTAGATAAATTGTATCATCGAAAGGATCCTATTTTTCGAACAATACTTCCAGGAGGAAGTGAACATAAAATGCTTATGGGAATACCTCAAGAACCTAGGATTTTTAAGAGTGTATCAAATACAATCGGAACTATAAAAGATGTTATTCTTACACCTGGGGGTAGTTCTTGGTTGCATGCAGTGGTTCAAATACAAAAAAGAACAGAAGGAGATCCTAAGAACACAATATTGGCCACTTTAGCAGCGCATCCAAGTTTAAAACGTGTAATTATTGTTGATGAGGATATTGATATTACGAGTTCAGATGATGTAGAATGGGCTATTGCCACTCGAGTTCAACCAGATAAAGATCTTGTATTAATCCCAAATTCAAAAGGATCTTCTTTAGATCCCTCTTCAAATAATTCAATTACATGTAAATGGGGAATTGATGCAACAAAACCATTAAAGAATAATCAAGAATTTAATAGGGTTAAATTTTAAAGAATTTTAGAAATCTGATTTTCTATGTATCTTACGACTCAAGAAGAACGAATACTCGATGGAGAACAAGGTTCTATAAAAGCCAAGGCTTTAAAAATTTTAGTTACTCTTGGTGATATCTTTGATGCTGACAAGTTGATCCCTATAGAATCTACTCAAATTGCAGGAATATCCTATAAGACTATTGGTGATGCGGGTTTATCTTTTTTAGAGGATTGGGCTGGGGAAAAAGTAGTAATTAAAAGTTTTATGAATCCAGCTGGTATGGATTTAGAAGATTGGCGTAAAATGGGAATTAAACCTGATTTTGCTGAAAAGCAATTAAAAATTATAAATGCACTTACATCAATGGGAGTTCAACAAAGTTGTACTTGTACACCTTATCATGTTGGGCTAATTCCTAAAAGAGGATCCCATATAGCCTGGTCTGAATCTTCTGCTGTCGTATATGCTAATTCTGTGTTAGGTGCTATGACAAATCGTGAAGGTGGACCTAGTGCATTATCAGCAGCTTTGATTGGAAAGACTCCTAATTATGGATTTCATCAAAAAAGAAATAGAATTGCCACTATTGAATTTATAGTTAATTTCGAACTGTCAGATTTGGATTTTTCTTTATTAGGCTATCATATAGGAGAGATTGCAAAAAATAAAATTCCTGTGATTAAGGGCCTTAAAAATGTAAATATCTTTAATTTAAAAGCATTAGGAGCTGGAGCAGCAGCTAGTGGAGGAATTGCAATGTTTATGATCCCTAATGTCACTCCAGAACTAAATATTATATCTAATCCAGAAAAGATTACTGTAAAGAGAAAATATTTAGAGGATATCAAATCGAAACTTACAACAGGAAAAAATCCTGATATTATTTCTTTAGGCTGCCCTCACGCTAGTTATGAGGAGATAGAAGAAATCATTCAAAAAGTAAAAACGACTAAACCAATTTGGATTTGTACTTCAAAGACAGTTAAAACTAAAATACTAAAAGATATTGAAAAAATTCCTAAAAATGTTAAAATTTTTTCGGATACATGTATGGTAGTAAGTCCCCTCAAGGATTTGGGGATTGGGTGTATAGGAACTAACTCAAGTAAAGGAGCCCATTATTCACAAAATCTTTCAAAAATAAAAACGATTCTAAAATCAACGGAGGAATTATTGAATGATAATTCATGGTAAAAGTATTGTACCGGGGAAAGTAAAAGGTAAAGTAATTGTAAGTGATTTACCTATATCGTTTTTAGGGGATGTAGATCCTATAAATGGAATTATAGTTGCTGAAGGTCATCCTTTGAAGGGAACTTCAATTAAAAATAGAATATTTGCATTCCCTTGTGGAAAAGGATCAACTGTGGGAAGTTATATAATTTATCAACTGAAAAAGAATAATGTAGCCCCAAAAGCAATAGTAAATGAAACTGCAGAAGCAATAGTGGCAGTTGGAGCGATTATCTCAGAAATCCCGATGATTTCTAATATTAATATAAAAGATTTAACTCATAATTCATTCGTTAAGATAGATGCAGAGAAAGCAATAATCGAATTTTAATGAACTGGGCTTTAAAGATAATTAAAATATATTCTAATTTGAAAAAATATTTTTGACATATTGATCAAAATTAAGGGAATTTTACAAGAAAAATTCAAACAACAATACCAACAATAATAATATGAAAGGTTATATAAACACAGAAAAATATCTCACATTCTTTACACTCTCAATAATAAGGTTTCTACTATTATCGTAACACTTTTATTGTTATTGATCTTTTTATTATTAAATATTTATTAAAAAATACAATTATTCGTTTAAACAAAGGATTGAAGAAAAAATTCCAACCCTCTTGTGATTAATTTTTTAATAATAGTGATGTTTAAGATGATTAGATTATGATTGATGATGATTACTTATTTTCGGACATTGGAATTGACTCGATTGGCTTTTACGCCCCAAGATACTTTTTAAACTTGGAAGATTTGGCAAAAAAGAGGAATGTCGATCCCGAGAAATATAGAAAAGGTTTAATGCTAAGAGAAATGAGGTTACCTCAAGTAAATGAAGATATTATTTCTATTGGATTAAAAGCGGGTTATAATGCATTAAATCGAGGTAATATAGATCCTAAAGAAATTGATGCTATTTTTGTTGGAACTGAAACTATCACTTACGCTGTAAAATCAGTTTCAAACATATTTGCGGATTTGTTAGATATTTCCCATAACTGTATAACACAAGATGTTTATAATGCGTGCGCAGCGGGAACTTTAGCCTTATTAAATGCGATCGCTTTAATTGAAAAAGATGTGATAAATAAAGCTCTCATTATAACTGCAGATATTTCTGAATATGAACTGGGAAGCCCTAGTGAGTGTACCCAAGGTTCGGGGGCTGTTGGTATTGTTCTATCGAAAAACCCGAGAGTTGCCACCTTTAGTAAAAAGTTTGGAAAGGTCTCAGGAAATGTTAATGATTTTTTCAGACCTGCATATGAAAAAAACGCTAAAGCATTTGGTCATTATTCTGTGGATACTTATTTAAATTTTCAATTAAAAGCATATGATGATTTAATTAAGCATATTGGAGATTTTCATGCTGATTTCTATACATTTCATGCCCCATTTTCAAAATTACCTTTAAAAGCCATGCAAAGCATTATTAGAAAGCGATGGATGACTCATATTAACGATTTACCAAAAATAAGAAGAAATAATATAGGTTATTCATTATTAAGAAAATTAAGTAACTTCTTACATGATTTTACAGCATTACCTGAGTATATTTACTTAAAATTAAATGAAAAAGGGTTATCATCAAACACTATCGAAAATATTGCCTATCAAATTAACTCAAATATAATCTCAAAAGCTTTACCACAGCTTAGGGTTCCAATGCATTTTGGAAATATGTATTCGGCATCTTTATGGGCACAAATTATGTACCTTCTTGAGAATTTTGTTCAACCTTATGATTCAATTTACTTTGGATCTTATGGTTCTGGAGCAACTTGTATCAGTGGTTTGCTGAAAGTACAAAAGCAATATCAAGAAATCATCAAAAAAGGACCTAAAATTGATGATTTTATAAAAAATAAAATTAGAAAAACTGTGGAAGAATATGAAGAGATTAAAATGAAAACTTTTCATCCCCAGTTATATATGGGGAAGATTAAGGCACATGAAAATAATGGACAAAGAGGATTTAAACTTCATTTCTGTGATGAGGGATGTATAATTCCTAACATTGAAGGATTAAATCGGTGTCCACAAGGGCATTCAGGTTTTCATGAGAAATTTTTTCCTTTATTCGCAACCCTTAAATCAGACTTGATTCCTTCAGAAGATTTTCAAAAATGTATCTCGCAAGATGATGTTGTTTTTATTGAAGGGAATGCTGAAAAAGGAAAACCACTAGAATATGAAATTCGAAGAATTAATAATCACTTAAATGGAACTGAAGATATACACGGATTAATCAATTGGGCCCCAATTTACGTTTCAACGAAGAACATTTATTAAATAATAATTTTATTGTCTATTTTTATTAATTATGGCTTTAAATTCCTTACAAGAGATTTATCCTCTCCTAAAAAGAAATTATTTTCAAATTCTCAAATATTTACAGAATAATAATTATATTTTTCCCTCCCTCCCTTCAAATCTACATTATTTATCAGAAAATGGTGAAGTATACTCAAAAGCCTATTCTATTCAAGGTATATTAAAGTATCATGGATTTTATGATACAGAAAAACGAATTCCATTTTTTTCAAGTATCTCGTTTAATAATAGCAGTATTTATTCAATTTCTTATTTAAAGTTTGATAACTCATTAGATTCTGATAAAGTCATTTTAAACGGAAATAATATTAATGGTCCCCAATTTAGTCGTGTAAAACAATCATTAGTCAATATTCGAAGATTAGCGGGCTTAAAATCAAAAGCAATTTTAATTTCCCGAAATATTGTCAATACTGAAAAGCAAGTAAAAATTGGAAAAGGATTAGGTACTTCTGCTTCTGGTTCTTCTGCTTTAGGGATTGCTGCAGCAGCAATAATTTATAAAAGTAATCCAGAGTATGTGAAGAATTCAAGATTAGTAAGCATTTTTTCTCGATACCTTTCTGGTTCTGGAGCAAGAAGTGCAGTAGGAGGGTTTGGGCTATGGTTGAGTTATCCAGGAATTGATCCATTAAATTGCTATGCATTAAGATTGGATACTGATATAGAACAAGATTTTATAAAAAATTTAGCCATAATCACAATAAATATTCCGTCAATAATAGAAACACAGGAAGCACAAAAATTAGCTCCTGAATCAATCTTTTATCCTTCTTGGTTACTAACCAGAAAAAAATTAATTATTGATTTCATAGATGCTCTACATGATTTAAATTTAACAAAAATTGGGGAATTGGGAGAATATGATACTCTTTGTCTACATGCCATATCTATGACTCCCGGGTTAAATAAAAAAATTCTGGCATGGAAACCCAAGACTCTAGAGATTATGAATTTGATTTATGATTTAAGAAAAGTTGGTTTTAATGTTTATTATACAATTGATACAGGACCCTCTGTAGTTTTATTGACATTCGAAAATGAAAAAAATCGTATAATTAAAGAGTTAACAAAAATTATTTCTTCTGATTCAATAATCGTTGGAAATATTGCTGGTCCAGCAAGTATTCTTTCTCCAGAGTCTAAAGAAGCAAAAAAATTGGAAGAAGATATAAATAAATTCTATATATAATAAAACGAGATGAATAAAATTGAGAAAAATAAATTCAAAATTATCTGGATTTTATAAATTACCAATAGAAGAACGTCAAAAAAAGATTTCAGATGTTTGTGATCTAAATGAAGATGATATGACTATATTGAAAAATTTTGGTTATTTTGATATAGAAACCGCAGATAGAATGATCGAAAATGTTGTTGGAAGTTTTCAATTACCTTATGGTATAGCTTGTAATTTTATGATAAATAATCAAGATTATTTAATTCCAATGGTTACCGAAGAACCCTCTGTTGTTGCCGCGGCTTCAAATGCAGCAAGAATAGCTAGAAAACAAGGGGGTTTTCAATCAGATGAAGTTAAATCAGTAATGATTTCCCAGATTCAAATTACTGACATTCCAGATATAGATTTAGCAAAGAAAAATATCTTGAATGAGAAACTTAAAATTCTAAATCATGCGAATGAACAAGATCCTCTCATTAATAAACTTGGTGGAGGAGCTATCGATATTAATTTAAGGGAAATAGAAATTGATGGTAATAAAATGCTAATACTTCATCTCTTAGTTAATGTCTTAGATGCAATGGGAGCAAATGTTGTTAATACTATGGCTGAAGCTTTAAGCCCATTGATAGAGGAATTGACCGGTGGAAAAGTATATCTAAGGATTGTATCCAACCTTGCGATTCATCGATTAGCAAGATGCAAAGCTGTTTTTGACAAGGATTTACTTGGAGGAGAGGAAGTAGTTGATGCTATAATTAAAGCATATAAATTTGCAAAAGCAGATCCATATCGGGCAGCAACTCATAATAAAGGAATAATGAATGGGATAACTGCTTTAACACTCGCAACTGGAAATGATACAAGGGCAATTGAAGCAGGAGCTCATGCCTATGCCTCAATTAATGGAAAATATGGTCCATTAACAAAATACACAAAAGATGAGAATAATAATCTAGTTGGAGAAATCGAAATTCCACTTGCTTTTGGAATTATTGGAGGGATGACAAAAACTCATCCTATGGCCCAACTTTCGCTTAAAATTTTAAACATTGAAAGCGCAAATGAGTTATCCCAAGTAGGTGCGGCATTAGGATTGGCTCAAAATTTAGCAGCATTAAGAGCTTTAGTCTCTGAGGGTATTCAAAAAGGTCATATGGCTCTTCATTCCAGAAACATCGCTAAAATGGCTGGAATTCCAAATGAATATATTGAACAGGTAGCAAAAATCTTGGTTGAAGATGGAAAAATTAGAGTGGATTATGCCAAGGAAGTATTTAATAAATTATTCAAAAAGTAAGTATTTTATTTTATTCTTATGAAACAAGTGCTCTCAAAATCTCCTGGAAAAGTAATCTTATTTGGAGAACATGCAGTTGTATATGGTTTTCCTGCGATTGCTTCCGCAATTTCATCATATTCAACCTGTTTAATTCAGAAATCTATTTATGAAGGAATCGAAATTGAATTAAGTAATTATGATCTTTCACATAAAATAAAAACTCCAAATGAATTTTTAAAGCAATTTCCAGAAAAATTCAAACATATTGGAATTTGTTTAGAAATGTTTGGAAACAAATATGAGATTGATCTTCGAAATATTAAAATAAAATTATCTTCTGTCTTATATCCTAGCTCTGGATTAGGCTCGTCAGCTTCAGTTTCTGTGGCTTTGATCAAAGCTTTAGATTCATTTTTTAACTTGAATTTAAATAGAGAAGATCTCTCCAATTTAGCATTTAAATTAGAAGAATATGTTCATGGAACTCCTTCAGGTATAGATAATACAGTATGTACATATGGCAATATGATTTATTACCAAAATAAAAAATTCGAATTCGTCAAACCTAAGTCTCAATTTCCGATCTTAATAACTAATACCAATATGTTACATGATACAAAAAAAGCCATCACTAAAATAAAAAACCTTAAGAACAAAGCCCCTTCAATAATAAATGCTTATCTCAATAATATAGGTAATATTACGAATATCGCTAAAAAAGAAATTATTAACGGAGATATTAAGCAAATTGGAGATCTAATGAATCAAAATCAAAATATATTAGAAAAGTTAGAAATATCAAATCCGATAATAAAGGATATAACATCAATTGCTCTACAAAACGGAGCTTATGGTTCTAAATTAACGGGAGCTGGTTTAGGAGGATGTGTAATCTCATTAGGAAAACTTAATGTTTTAGAAAGAATTAATTCAATTCTAAGAGATAAAGGATTTGATGGATTTATTACAAAAATTAACGAAACAGGTGTTCAAATTGAACAACAATAAAATGGAGATAATTATTCTCAAATTAGGAGGAAGTTTAATCACCGAAAAAAACAAACCATTATCTATAAATGAAAAAATTATTAAAGATTCAATAGAACAGATTATTAAAAGTAAGAAAAAAGTAATTCTTGTTCACGGAGGGGGTTCTTTTGGTCATCCAACCGCGAAAAAGTACGATTTGAGTGATGGAAAGAAAGATAATATTGAATCTCAAATCTATGGATTGACAGAGACTCATTATAATATGACTAAATTGAATTCTTTTATAATTAATTCCTTTTTGGAAAAAAATTATCCCGCTATTGAGATTCAATCCTCAAGCATTTTTAAAAATAATTCAACACAAATTAGCAAACATTCTATTGAAATAATTGAAGATTTTTTAGATTTAGGAATAATCCCAATTTTGTATGGAGACATTGTTTTAGATGATACAAAAACGTTTTCAATTCTCTCAGGAGATGAAATCATCTTCAAACTATGTGAGAAACTTATGAAATATACCATCTTGAAAGTCATATTTGCTGCTGATATTGACGGTATTTATATTGGAGAGAAAGATGGATCTACTCACCTTGCCTCAAAAATTCCATTTGAGGAGTTGAAAAATCTATCTTTGGCAAATTTGGGAAATAAAATTGATGTTACAAATGGAATAAAGGGAAAGCTAGAACAAATTCGAAAAATTTCCCAATTAGGTATTCCTGTAGAAATTATTAATGGCACGAAACCTAATCTAATCTATAAATCATTGAATAATGAAAAAATCAAATCAACGTTTATTGAACCTATAGAAAAAGAAATGATGGGGATAAAAAA
>JARRLT010000022.1:0-28272 GCA_037386725.1 Promethearchaeota archaeon | reverse complement strand
AATCAATAAGATTTTAGCACAAGCTGCAGAACAAGAAAAAATTATTTTAGGCGTTGGTAGTCAGAGAGCAGGTATTGATAAAGACAATTTAATTGGTTCCTTTAAAGTAGTACGCCAATATGCACCTTCTGTTCCCATTATAGGTAATATTGGAATTGGACAGATAAGTGATAAAGATTTTAAATTGGACGATTTTTCTAAATGTATCGAAATGATAAATGCTGATGTTATGGCAATCCATTTCAATGCTCTACATGAACTGGTTCAAAAAGATGGCGATGTTACTTATGATAATTTTTCAAAAAATTTTCAAAAGATTAGAAATAATTTTGAAATTCCAATTATCGCTAAAGAGGTTGGTTGTGGATTCAATTATGAAACTGCAAAAAAGTTGGATGAGATGGGTTTTGATGGATTTGATATTGGAGGAGCTGGTGGTACTAGTTTTTCCAAAATTGAATTTTATCGCTCTAATGAAGAAAATCGATTAAAACGATCCTTATCAAAATTATTTGGAGAATGGGGGATTCCTACTCCAATTAGTATAAAGCTTGTAAGAAAAGCAACTAATAAACCTATAATCGCAACAGGTGGTTTAAGGAATGGAATGGATATATTAAAATCTCTTTTCTTGGGGGCTGATTTTGGTGGTTTCGCTTCTAAATTTTTAAATTCGGCTTGGAAAGATTTAAAAAATTCTGATATAAGCAATACAACCTATGAAATTCAACAGTTAAAAAATGAGTTAAAGTCAAGTATGTGGTTAACAAATACTAAAGACTTAAATCTTCTAAAAAAGAATACGAAAAGATATATTTTAATGGGAAAAATAAAAGAATGGCTAATAGATTCTGATCAAACTTTTTAAGTTCTCTATTTTATAAATATCAGAATTTTCTCTTTACAACAAACTTTAAAAGAGTATCAAAAAATTGATATTCTGATTTATTAATGGTATCTTTTAGCTTTTCTAAAGATTTAAAAGCATTTTCATAGTATTCTTGGGCTAATTTTCTGCAAGATTCTTCAACCTTTGCTTCCCTAAAAAGTTCTTTCACCTCTTTTACTTCGTTTCCTGTCATGTCTTTTTTTCCAATTAAATTTGAAAGTTTAATTTTATTTTGAGATCCTAATTTATTCATTGCTTCAATCAAAAGACAAGTCTTCTTACCCTCTCTGATATCGCTATCAGTAGGTTTTCCTAAAGTTTTTTCATCTCCGAATGTTCCCAATATGTCATCTGTAATCTGAAATGCCCTTCCTAAATTTATTCCAAAATTTGAGAACAAATTTTTAGTACTTTCGTCAGCTAAAGCATAATTACAACCAATAAGTAATGCTTTTTCAATTAAAGCACTAGTTTTTAATGATATCATTTTTATATAGTTAGACATGTCAAGATTTTGCCTTCTAATCATGTCCATTTCGATTAATACACCATCAGCAACTTCCAGAAAGGCTTTTTCGTATATTTTAATTGCTGAGAGATTAACCTCATTTTCATATTGGTTATCGAAAAATGCTTCTAGTCCTAAAAAAATAGTTGTATCTCCTCCAATAATTCCTATAGAGTTTCCAAACTCCTTGGATTCAGCATTATTTGAATTATATTCCTTCATGTGATAAGTTTTAAATCTAGCATGAAAGGAGGGGTAACCTCTTCTAACATCGTCATTATCAATTATATCATCATGAACTAATGATGCATTGTGAAGGAATTCTAATCCAACACACGGTTTTAGGATCCTATCATCATTCTTATCAGACAATGCATTATAGCATGCGACACTTAATAAGGGTCGAATTCTTTTCCCCCCCGATAACATATAATCTTCTAACTCAGTGTAGTATCTCTTTAAAAATTCATCATCCGCTTGGTTAATCTTTTCTTTTAAGATTATACTAATATTATCATTTATTAATGGTTTATATTTTGAAGTATATTCAACAAAATTCATTCTAATCGCAAATATTTATAGTTATATTTTAAAAAAGCTTAAGTAATTAGGTTGTTTGATACTTCACATTAAAACTTTTACACTTTGAAAAGAGTAGTTAAATAAGAATTCCAGAACAACAAATATTTTTAAATAATCTTAACTAATATTTTTTCAAGTATCCTTAATTTTGAGGGTTGAATCATATGATTAATTGGCCTGATATTGAACGTAATCCTAATTCAAAACAAAAGGTAAGAGGTAAAATTCTATTAGATTTACGAGCTAAGATAAATGATCTCGAAAAAGATTTAGTAGATTACAAGCATAAGAATGAAAAATTAAAGGAAGAATTAAAAAAAGTTCAAGATATTAATTTCGAGAAGCGAGGAGAAATAGAAGATAAAGAAGATTTATTAAAAGAACAACTAAATAAAATTAATAATAAAGAAGTGTTGATTCAGACACTTCAAGATAAAGTAGAAAAATTTCAAAAAGATTCAAAAGTGTTAAAGAAAATTATTAACATGATGAGCTTCAAAGGTTTTGTTTCTGATAAGGAATTAGATACAATTTTTAAAAAATTTTGAAATAATCAAGGAATGTTTTCCTCCAGATTTAAAACTTCTTATAAATCATGTATATTGAATTAATGAAGAGAAAAACTATAATTCCTGCAGTGGTAACCCATTCTATTATTGGTTGCCAGGTTATTAAGAAGAAAAAAATCAAAAAACCCTGTATAAAACATGTTAAGCTTAAGAATTTATTATATTTATCATCTAAAATCATTAATATTCCAAATAAACTTAAATAAACTATTCCAGATAGCCATGTAACAAGAGCGACTACTCCATGCATTATAAAAGATATTGGAACACTTTTATCAGAAGGAAATATCCCAATTAAAATATAAAAAGATATCGAAACAGGTATTACCAATATACCCGAAAATATAATACTCAAATTAAAGATTAATCCTGCCTTGGAAACACCAAGATCACTCACATAATTAGTAAAAAAATTATAACCTTTAAAAAAGAGAGACGATAATAGATCTCCCAATAATCCAGTAAGAGCTGAAAGAATTCCAAAAATAGGATATTTAATAATATTAAATTTTATATTTAATTTAGAGATCATAGCACCCAGATGGTAAATTATATTGATTATTAATAAAATAGCATTTTATTCTATTTAAATCATAGAATTTAAATCTATAATAATCTTAAAGTTCATTAAAAATAAAAATAATTAAAGGAGTAGAAGATTAATTAAGCTATAATTCTCTGAAGTGGGAATTTTAAATATCATGATAATTTGTTTAAAAATAAAGGAGGAATGATAGAGATTTGAATATACCCCAAAATGTAGATTGGGTAAAAGCAGAGACAAAGCCTGATGCTACCCAGAAAGTAGAAGGTCGAATTTTATTAGACTTACGAACTCAAATAACAAATTTATCAAAACAATTAACAAAGACAGAAGCAGAATATAATAGAGTTACTAAAGAGCTCGAAAGGATAGAAGAGAAACTGGAAAGCTCTGAAAAATATTGTGAAGAATTATCCCTTAGATTGTCAAAATCAAATGATTCATTAATTGATGTGAAAGAAGATAATTCAAATCTCGAAAAGCAACTATCTGTGTTAAAGAAGAAAAACAAAGAACTAAAAGATAATATAAAAAAGTCCGAAGATAAATCTAAAGAATTTGAAAAAGAAATTGCGGTAATATCTAATGAATCAAAGAATTTAAAACAAAAAGTTCAAAATTTTGAAGAAAAAATTAAAAATGCGCACTGTTCCAGCATGTGAATCACTGGACCTGGTGGATCCTCGCTATTGTGCTGATGGTGCTGGAGGCCTTCGCTCCCGGCACCTTCTTCCTGATAAATAAAGCTCAAGAATTTTCTGCTATCATAAAAACATTAGAAACTCATATGCAATTAAAAGGTTTCATTTCAGAAAAGGAACTCGATAAACTACTTAAGGGAGAAGAAATTTAAATCACAGTTTTTTTCTCGTATTTTTAAGGTGTAATATTTTTTAAGACATTATTAAAATATCCTTCAAAATTAGAAAATGTCAATTTATCGACAAAGTTTAGGAGTAGATGGTTGTCGTGGAGGGTGGATTGCAGTCATTTCAGATTCAAAGGATAATTGGGATCTTGACTTTTTTTCTAATATACATAAACTTTGGAAAAAATACAGGAATTCAGATCTAATTTTGATAGATATTCCAATCGGTCTTATAGAAAAGGGAAAAAAACCAAGAAAATGTGATAAAGAAGCTAGAAAATACCTCACTGGATTAAGATCTTCCTCAATATTTCCCGTTCCGTGTCGTAATGCAATATATGCTAAAAATTACCAAGAAGCAAACCTAATAAATCGAAATTTGACAGGAAAAGGTATTTCTAAGCAGTCGTGGAATATTACCCCAAAAATAAAGGAAGTAGACATGTTATTAACAACCAATAAAAATGCAAAAAATAAATTAATCGAATCCCATCCAGAGGTTTGTTTCACCGCCTTAGCCCATGGAAACCCCTTGAAATATAGTAAAAAAACAGAAAAAGGCCTAGAAGAGAGGAAAAAATTACTTAGTTCATATTCAATCTCAATAATAAATTTAATCGATGATCATATCGATAAATTAGAAAAATCGGAAGTAAAGGCTGATGATCTACTTGACGCATCGATCTTGGCTTTATCTGCAAAATTAGGGCTTTCTAAAATTTTTTTCTTGCCCAAAAGATATAAATGTGATATGAAAGGAATTCCAATGAGAATTGTTCTACCAAAATTCTATTAAAAGTTATCTAGTATCCTTTATTTGGTGCCCAATTTGAAGACTTCAAAGTAAATAAAATATGATTAATTTGATACAAAAAGAAAAGCTTTATAAAGATTAAATGAATAATATAGAGTAAATAGCGGACATTATAATTATGTCCGCCTTTACCATACCAAAATTTTATGTGAAAAAATGGAAAAGTTGGAAAATCCATTCCAATCTTTTTAATCTCACAAAATTAAATAGATTATCCCTAAATATAAATTTTAACCATATAAAATATCAATTTTATTAAAAATTTTGCCAACTTTTAATAACCACGATTTTTACGACTCTATTTTGAAATAATGCGTTATAAATTTAATTAGGTTGATAGAATCCGCTATTAAAATAAAAATTCAAAATAATATAGGAATTAAATTTCATAAGTATAATTTAATCTAATTAGGAATAAAAAAGACTGAATAAATTAAAAATGTAAATAAAATAGAATCCAAATATTCTAATAGGTTAATTTACTTAAATTTAAGTTTTATCTTAATTGTAAAAATTACAGCTGGATCTATGATAAGTTCTAATTGATTTGAATTAACTTGATTTAATTTGAATTTTGGATTATCTATTTTCTCTTCTAATAAATTGACTGAAGTGGCATCTTCAATTGAACATGCCTTATAAAAAAGTATTTGAGTTTTTTCTTTATTTATAGATAAATTACATCCTCTTAAAATTAAATCCTCTCCTTTTTCGGATTTTTTTAAAGCACTTATCTGAACCATTTTATTTGATACTTCAATAAAACTAACTTCGTTCGGTAATAGATATTTTATATTTTTTTCATCGCCATTTAATAAGTATGAAATTATTCCCTTAGGATTCAAAATAAATTTATCTGAAATCCTTAAGGCGCTTTTTGTCATTTCTGGGATGGTAACTTTCAATGGGCAATTATATTCTTTTCCAATTCTCGCAACGTTTGAATTATAAAATGAATTTTTGTTTTCTGTATATACTGATAACTGGAATTCATGATCTCCAAGACATTGAGCTTCGGGAGTATGAATATTCGGTCCTGCATTAGAGTTTCTACTTTTGAAATCTCCTCGGGATAACCATTCAATACAACGTAAAAGAGTTATTGCAAAGGTTATAGTTTGATCCTCCTCAACAATTGCTTCATATTCAGGTAAACCTCTATTAATTAATGCAAATATTGTTTCGTTACCATCGATGGCCACAAAATCTTTTTGATGATTTGTAGGTTGAGGCTTTTGAATCCAATTTTCTCCCTCTGGAAGAAAAACACTACGAGGAACAATGTAGAAATGACCATCAGCGTATACTTTCTTGGATTTTATATTTGTATTGAATAATGCTCTTAATCTATGATCTTTACTTTGATTTTGAAATTTTATCTTTATATCAATCCGCTTAATTTCACGATAGAGCGAAATATATATTTCGATAGGGTTATCTTTTAAAATTTCTTCTCGCTTTATTCGATCATTTGTTAGGGAACTGGGTAATTTCAAGTTTAAACTGACTTTTAGAATTTTTTGAGTAGGACCATCAATTAAGGGTCGGATCTTTCTTACAATTGCTTCCCTGGAAGTGAATATTAAATCCTTTTGATTGGATTTAGGACCTGAAAAATCATATTCATCACCCCAGTCACCTTTATCTTCAAAAAAGCAAAATTTCTGATAGATTATTTTGCTTTCTTTATCTAGTAAGTTTAAACATCCATTCTTTTCTACTTCAATTTGGTAATATTTATTTTCAATACTCGAATCACTGATTCGAAATTCAGTTGTAGGAGTGTTATTGAATGTTTTATCATTCTTTTCAATTAAGTAGATTAATTTGTATCCAAGAGCGGGTACTTCTGTTAAAAATGAAATTTCGTGACTATTACTATCTATTTGTTGATAACGGGGTGTTAAATCTGTATTGTAAATTTGAAAATCTAAATTATTGTTATTTGAATCTACTAATATCAGTGATTTGGATATTGATTCTTTTGTTTGATATTTATCTGTAATGATCTCGAATTTTACTATATCTTTTCGTTTCCATGCTAAGGGATTAAAAATAACTAAAGGCATAGTTTTATTTTGTTTATAATTTTTAAGGCTATGATTTAGGTTATAATATAAAGCAAGTACTGAATTTTTATATACTTCTTCACCGATTTGTTCAGCCCAATCAAATCTTATCTTCATTTCATTATGAACTTGATCTATAGAGCAACCACATATAGAATCATGCGGATGATTTTTTATAAGCCATTTCAGACCTGTCAATATATAGAATTGGGGGTAATCGTATCTTAAACCAGTTTTTGTCAAAATCCAAGCGATTGAAGCCATCGGTTCTGTATATTTTTCAAACAAATATTCAATTTTTGTATTACGTTGCTTTATCCACATTCTTGTTGATAATACACCGGGGAGAAGATGGGCATAACGACCATTTCTGAGTTCCCCTTCAAATTGTTTTAATTTTGATTTATATTCCTGAATTTGAGATATATAGTATTCAAAATCATTTTGTTCGATTGGCGTCATAGGAAATTTTTCATTCCATTGCTTTATAATTTCTGGTATTTCAGCAAGAGCTTCATGATGATCTGATCCATTATTAAGCAATAATATAGGTGTACCTGTGAATTTTTCCATTGAAGATATTACTCTCCTTATCTTTCGAAGAGCCGATTTAAATTTCCCATTTATTTTATGTGTTCTTATATCTGCTAGCGATCCATAACTCAAAATTAAATGTATTGCTATTACTTCAGCTGAGTTGCAAGGAGATTTCCAAATGAATTCCACGTTCAAATTTCTATCTTCGAACTCATTTCCAAACCCTCTCCAAAATAAAACTGAAGGAATTTTAAAACCTTTAAGAATTTGAGGTAATTGCGCTATATGTCCAAAGGGATCTGGAATATATCCCGCCTTCATTACATCACCGAAGTTGTTTGCTATTTTGTGCCCAATTAATAAATTTTGAATCAAAGATTCACCACTTACCAGAAATTCATCGGGTAATATATACATCGGACCAATGGAAAGGCGCCTTTCTTTAACATATTTCTTGATTTCTTTCTCTTTTTCTGGACGTACTTCGAGATAATCTTCAATGGGAATAATCTGACCATCAAGTGTAAAACTTTTATAATTAGGATTCGCTTTAAGGATATTCAATAATTTATCCATCATTAAAACTAATCTAGCCCTAAATTCTTGGAATGGTAAGTACCATTCACGGTCCCAATGCGTTTCTGGAACTAAAATTACTTTTGTTGCTTTCATTTTAATTAAAAAATTATTTTTAAATAATAGTATTTAGTAATAAGTTATTCCTTTTAATATAAAATAAGTTGTTTTTGGATACAAATAATTTCAACAAAAAATTTTAACCTAAGATCTTCTGATACTTTAGAATTACTATAGGATTATAAAATTCCTTCAATAGTTTATTCTAAATCGTCATCAAATTCTATAATCTTTTTCTTTTTATCAGGTCTGTCTTTAACAAATGTTCCATGTTTATTTCCTAGTTTATCAAGATTCTCACGATCTGTATTTGGTTCGGGATTAAGTAATCTCATCATTTCATTACTTTCAGCAAATCCTCCCTCTTCTTGAACTTTTTCTAACATATTAAATATTTGATCAAATTCATCGGCATTTTCTCTATATTCTTTAGAAGTGAGTTTAAAAAAGATCTTCAGTATTTTTTGCCAGATTTTCTCAAAGATTTTAGTTATTCGTCCTTTTGAAGATTTTGATTTCATCTTCCGATGTTGTGTTAATTCTTCTTGAATTATAGAACTCCATTCTTCACGAGGAACCTTCATCATTGAGAGTTGATTTTTCATATTCTGAATGATTTGTTTTTCTTCTTTAGAAAATGAGTTTCTCTTTCCTTTTACCATAGTAATCTAAATAAATATAATTAACATTCGTTAAAAAACTTGAATTAAGCTCAATTAAACAAATTAAAAATAAATTTAGAGAAAAGTTATATCTTGATACTCTTGACTGCCCCCATATTCCGTATCAACAGTCAAATCAAGTTCTTCTATTTCTTTTTTAAGCTTCTTTACTGCATCTGCTACAAGATTTTCGTTCTTAATTCCTGTGCATACAATTTTTCCTGTAGAAAAGATTAAAAAGACTGCTCTTGGGTCCTGCAATCTATAGATCAATCCTGGAAATACTTCTGGTTCATACATAGCATATTCCATAACTAATGCTGCCATATTTAAATCAACATGAACTCCCAAATCCCCACTAGCCACAATATTAACGATAGCTATCTCAGGATCCCATACTTTAATTCCTGTTTTAATTAACTTCTTAACAGCTTTATCAACAGCTGCTTTTGCTTGAGATGCTTTTTTCAAACCAGTTAGAACCATTTTCCCCGTTGTAAAAATTAAAAATGTTGCTCTTGGATTTTCAATTCTCATAATTACTCCGGGAAACCTTTCTGGATTATACTCCACATCTGGAATTTTGCGAGAGATATGGACTAAATCCAATTTACCTTCACTCTGAACAAATACAGTACCAACCACATTTTCTATTTTGAAATCGAGTTTTTCCTCGTTCTCATCATTTGTTTCTTTAGGACTCATAATAATCAAAAATTTTTTATTTTACAAGATAGATTTTTCTTTATATATGATTTAAATTTAAAATTTAAATCGTTTAAAAAGTTACTCATTAATTAGCTAATTTTTTTGCGCTATTTCTAAAAAAGAAACTTTTCCTTTAAATATACTTTAAATTATTTATAAATACTTTTGAATTTTATGGATCTATAAAATAATATAAAATTACTAAAGATTTTAAATATCATTCTTGTAAGGCTATTATTAATTATCATTCATTTATTTAGCCTTTCAGAAGGTTTTGGGTTTGGAGCTTTTATTAATATCAATGCAGACACAATTAATACTATACTTGCAATTAAAAATGGGATCCAACTTACTAGATCCACTTTTATTGTTCCTATCATTATTGGAATAGTTGTATAATCAGCGATTAGTCCTAATAATAAAGGTCCAATAACAAAACCAATATCACCAATTAAGCGATACATTCCCATATATAATTCAATCTTATCCGAATTGGAAATATCTGTGATATACGCAGTCATAGGACCTGAAAGACCTGTAAACGCCCCATATAACAACATAGCAATAGAAAATGTTGAAAATTTCGATATAAATGGAATCCAAATCACAAAAGGGGCAGTAAAGAAAAGAGATAACAAGAGGGGATTTTTTCTTCCAATTCGATCAGAAATCTTTCCGATAGGTACCATAGTCGCTGCTGTAGCTAATCCTGAAAAAGTAAGTAAAATTCCTATATCACTCTCACTCAATCCGACATTAGTAGTACCATAAAGAGGAACTAAGGTACTCCTCACTCCAGTTCGTAAGAAAAATGTTGCAAATATTGCTGGAAGTACGAGTAAAAAATTGTAATCTTTGAGAGTATTAAAAGCTCCATGAAAAAAATCTTTTAATTTTAATGAACTTTCCTTATTCATATTTGGGACTGTTGGAAGAATTAAGGTAGGGATAATTCCGATAGCAGTTAGTATAGCGTAAACATGAAATGGAGCACGAATTCCCCATGAAGAAGCCACAAAACCTCCTAAAGTTGGCCCAAAAATCGTTCCTAATAAAAGAAATCCGAAGTAAACACTCATTAAGGAACCGCGGCGTTCTGGTGTCGCTATCTGTGCAAGGTAAACTGATGCTGTTGTTACATATATAGCAGAACCCATTCCCTCGATTATTCTTGCTATAAATAAAACAATATAATTGGGAGCAAATCCCGCTAAAATTGATGAACTTGAAACTAAACTTAATCCAATTATTAGAATTATCTTTTTATTATATTGACGCGCTAGAAATCCTGTAGGTAGGTCAAAAAACATTCTAGCTATTGCAAAAGCCGAGACAACTAATCCCACTAAGGTATAGTTTACATGGAACTCTGAAGCGTATTCTGGAAGAATTGGTGCAACTATACTCAAACCAAGTAATACAAAAAAAGTAACCACAGATAAGTTAATAGTATTGATTAAGTCTTGTTTAATATAAATTCACCCTTTCATGTTTGTTTAAATAATTTAATAGAAAGAGTATTTAAGAGAAATATTAAAATTATTTAAATTTTTCTACTTAATTATATTAAATTGTTATTTTTGTGAATTGAATCAACTAATATTCTTCTATCTTCGCTTAAAAAAAGAAATAAAATTATATAATAAGAAAAAAGAATTAGGAATTAAATATTAGTATTATATTCTATTCAGATTTTATATTTATAATTAATTCAGAACCGGTTAGGAATAACTACATAAAATATTAATTTCTAAAAGATTAATAATAAAATTATTTTGTTAAAAATCTTATTTAGTAAGAGATTTACCAACCACACTCAAGTCGGGAGTATCTCCCAATAAATCTAATAAAGTTGGAACCATATCAACTGTTTTGCAGTATTGTAAATTCATTAATGGTATATTATCACTCCCTCCTATTATGAACGGTACTATCATGGATTTTGAAAGAGCAATATCATGACTATAGGGAGAAGCACTCTTAGTTTTACCGTGTTCATACCCAAAACCACATTCTCCTATAGTTGATATCATAATATCACAAGATCTTGGATTTTTGAAGTAACGAGCTAATTGATCGATTAAAATAGGAAAATTAATATCATAAGTATTTGCTAACCATTCATCAATTGTATGCATTTCGCCATCTAAAAATGATTTCTTATCTTCAGAATGTATATATCCAAAGAGTTCTTCAGTCTTATAACTATATTTTGTTTTTAGGTCTTTCTCATTATCTAAATATTCGATTCTTCCTTTAAAAATCTCCCCTGATTTTGGATCTTTTTTCCTCAAATAAATTACTTTTTTACCTTGTTTATTTTTAAGTTCATAATTTTTTAATTGATTAAGAGTAGGATGATGGAACCATGTATCTCCATGAAAATTAAATCTCCCTAAACTTCCAAAAGCAGCATCGAAATCTCCTCCTTTTTTGGGATTATAAGGAATTAAATTATGTTTTTCAAAGAATGGTTCTAAATCATACATCTCCTTCGCTCTATAATTTCCATGATCACTAATTAGAGCGATTGCTGTGGAATCATAATAGCCAAGATCTTTTAATGTTGAAATAAGATTTCCAATTGCTTTATCAGCATTGATTATTTCTTTGATATATTTTTGATTATTAAAACCTAGTTCATGCATTAAAGCATCGGTTGTAGGAATATATCCTACAGTAATTTTAGGAACTTCTTTAGTCTCGAAATATTTTGATGGATTCTTAAAAACTTCTTCAATATCTTTGATAATATTTGTGGAATTATATTCATTCGGAGCGTTAAATTTAGAACCTCTAAAGATTACATTCGTTGCACTGAAAAAATTCCCATCTCCAGCTTGTTCAAAGATTGTTTTAACATTTTTTTTTTTTCTCTTTTGGAGGTATGGATCTATCAATCCAATGATAATCTGGAATACCACTTCCTTCTTTTGAGAAATATCCTGAATATGATCCAATTAAAATATTAGAATAACATGGGAATGTGATAGAAGGATAGGATGTAACACAATTTCTTGAAGAAATTCCATTATTAGAAAGATTTGCTATATTGGGTAACTTTCCGGAGTCTATTAAACCAAAAAGATGGGATGCTCTAACATCATCAAGAATTATTAAGATAACTTGATCAACATTAACCTTTTTTGTCAATTATTTCAACTCGATTTAAATAATATTATCAAATTCTAATTATTACTCTTAATTGCATTTGATAAAATAAAATATTTCTCTTCCTTTCTTTATTGAGACGTACTTAAATTTATAAGATTTCTAAGTCTACGGTTGAAAGATAGAATGTTTAACAATAAAGCTATTTTCTTTTTGTCTGTATTTTTCTATTTTTTTTGAAAGGCTTTTAATTTCCTTCATCCTATTCATAAAAACGTCCATAAATTCAGAATTTATTTCATATCCTACTGAATTTCTTGCGAGAACCATTGCTGCTAAACTTGTTGTTCCCGTCCCCCAGAAGGGATCTAATATTGTATCTCCATGAATTGAGAACATATTTATTAACCGATAAGGAATCTTAAATGAAAAAGCAGCAGATCTCTCTCTCATATTAGAATATTGTTCATCCCAATTCTCTATATTTTGTGAAATTCCTTGTATATCTGTCCAAATGTCAGAAAACCATTTATTTCTCTCTTCCCAGAAATACGCACTGTTATACCTTGGTTTAAACTGTGGTTTAAATTTAACTTTTGATTTTCCTTTTCTAAATATTAAAATATGTTCATGTTCTAAGGTTATATATGCATTTGGGGGTACCATACCCGAACCAAGGAACTTGGTAGGGGAATTTGTTGGTTTTCTCCAGATAATCGAAGGTAATTGGATGAAACCATTATTAAGATAAAATTTAGTTATTTCAACGTGATTAGAATACAATTGAAATGTTTTTCCCATCTTACGTGTAGCATCTCCAACATTAATACAACATATTCCACCTGATTTTAAAACTCGTTTAACTTCATTCCATACTTTATTCAATTCTATATGCATTAAGTTAAATGTTTTTTTACCATTTTCCTTTTTTAAAGAAAGTTTTATATGTTCATTAAAATTTGAAAATATGGAATCCCATAATTCAATCATAGGATAAGGAGGAGATGTTATTACAAGATCAATTGTTTCATCCTCAATTTCATCCATTTTTTTGGCATTTTTGAAATTAATCTTGTGATAAGTTTTCATTTCATAAATTTTTCCTATGACTATTTTAGAATTAGTTTTTCTATAACCTATGTAATATACTATTTCCTATTAAAATATTGTACTCTATCTTTTATTATTTTATAATTATAGAAACTATTATCACCTTAATCTTTACTTTCTCTAATTTCAACCAGATTTTATACTTTTAGAAGTTAAAGTTAGATTTAGAAAAAGAAATAGTTAAATCTACACAAACCTTTAACCCGCGCTAGGCATTCCTCAAATAACTGCCATAGTGGTTTTTTATTTGATTCATTATTTCGATTTGTGTGCTAATCACAACCTTGGGCTTTTTGCTCATTAATCTTAATAAACGCTTTTTCTTGTAAATTTCTCTGTTTTGACTTAACTGATTTATTTACTTGAGAGAGGTATCTAATAGCTTGAACTTTCCCGGTTTTAATGTTCTCTATAAGCTCTTGCTTATTATCTCCTCCAGAGATTGTAAGGGCAGTTTGAAAAGATTGGTTGGGATCCAAAGTTTTGAATTCAATTTGTAAAGCCGATAAAATCTCTCCGGGTTCTGTATGTACTGAATTTTTTAAATCAAGTGTTTCTTTATTAACTTTAAAATCCTTTGATAATGCTACTTCATAATGTGTTGGTTTTGAAATTGTTGAAAATCCAGCATGCAATTTTGTATTATCATATTGAAACACAATATCATTTTCATTGTCAAAACCGCCTAAATCATTGTCATAACCATCTAATCCATTTATATCAAAATCAAAAACGAAATACATAGAAAAATCAATTAAACTATATTCAGATATGTTTCTCAATGTGAAAAAGGTATTAATATACGGAACTTTTGGTTTTGAAAAGAAATCTACATATAATCTTATTCGAGAATTTACTGCAGATTTATTTGGTTCTATTTTTGCTCTCTCTTTTAAGTATTCGTTAATATCAAAATCTAATGTAATTCGATGTATGAATTTTCCTTTTCTACTATTTATTAGTTTATAAATTGGTGTTGGTTCGATATTCTTTAAAATGACAGGAACCTCTCCAATTTTTTCTCCACGGATTTTAAAGCTAAACCAAGGACCAGCTAATTTTTGATCTGTCAAATAAAGTAGGTATTTTCCCTTATAAGTTAATTCTTTTATTGAAAAACCCATTAGATATCCAAGATTGTTTCATGTAGCAAAAATTTCGTTGAATGATACTTTTAAAACTATATAAAGCAACCTCCTTTGTATTTTTGAAATTTTAAATTAAAATTTTACTATAATAAGGAAACGAAAATTAATTAAAGTTTACATTACATAGTTTCAACTACAACATACCCTACATACATAAACAAATCTGAGACATTTTCCCCTGTCTTTGCTGAAGTTATAATATAATGAAAATCTAGCTCTTTTGCTACCTTCTTTATATCTTCTTCTGACACCTTAATTTCACTAACCAAATCACTTTTATTTCCTACAAGAACAACGGGAATATCTCTTTTTATCGAGTTCTTGATATCATCGTACCAATCATTAACGCTTTTTAGTGTTTCTAGGCGGGTTCTATCAATTACCATTAACGCGGCATTTGCCCCGTTATAAAATTTTTGTCTATATCTACTAAATTGCCCTCCAATATCCCAGATTAAGAAGCTGACAGTGGTTTTGCCCTGAATGAGTTCTACCTCTTTCTTAGTTATGTCTACACCTATAGTTGTCAAATAATTTTCTGTGAATTTATTTTCTACGAATCTTCTAACTAAAGAAGTTTTTCCGACTTTAGGATCTCCCGTTAAAATAATTTTAGCGGAATACTCTCCTTCAGATATCTTACCACTTTTTGTTTTTGAGAGTGCTTTTACAATTTCGGGAATCTCTAAAGTTATATTATTTTTTCTTTTCAATATTAAACCAATTTTCTGAGCCACATGTTCTGAGAACACCTTAATTTCCATATCAGAAGCAGATGGTTTAGCAATTGTAGTTAAAATGGCATTAGATCCCATTGAACAAAATGCAAATTTTCTCTCTTTAGTTGTTGTAACATTAAAAAAAGTATCTTCAGTTCCAAATTCCTTTTTAATTCTCTCAAAATATTCATCTAGCATTGCCGAAACTACACCTATTACGGCATCTGATGATTCACCAAGCTCTTCACTTCCAACAGAGGCTAAAATCAATCCATTTTTATCGCATGCAGCAACTGCGAGTAGCTCATCTACACTATTTAAATAATTAGAGAGAAGGGTATTTAATAGATTTTCCATTTTAATGTCAAGATTTCTCTTATAATTAATATTCTTAATAATTGCATCGAATAAAACAATTTATATATAAGCATTTAAGTTATTTTAACTTATGAATTTCTCATTGTTAAATAAATAATAAATGATAATCTCAAATAAAATATCTTGATAATACTTTCTTTCATTTATTATCAATTTATAATTTGATTATGGTACAAGAGAATTCTATTTATGAAGATAGTATTGCAAAAATTCTTGATCGTTCTATCATCCTATTTAGACAAGTAGGATACCAAAATTTAGCAGATAAGTGGGACAAGATTCTGAAAAATTATAGAAAATCTAAGGCTAAAAATATATCTAAATCCTTCTAAATCTTTAATAAAATATGTTTTACAGTGAATGAATTCTTAAAATTACATCTAAATAGACTTATATAAGGAATAGGTTCTTTTTGTTATTCTCTTGTAAATATTTTTAACAATAATTCGAAATTTTTGTGGATTTTCTAAATTAGGAGGTATTCCTAAATTTTCCAAGGCTTCAATTAACTTTGACGGTTTGTGAAATTGAAAGTTTATTGTTAAATTATCTAAATTATAGATTTCTAGGTTTAAATCTTTTATTTCGCAAGTCGGTATATTAAAGGAAAAATCGGGATCTATTTCTTTTTGTGTTTTAGTTTGAACATGAGATCTTTCTCTATCCTTTCCATTCTCTAATAGTAACCAAGAAAGAAGTTCCTCTTTAGTGCCCCCACGGATTTTTAATAAGATAAATGGATCATAATCTATAACTCTGGCAATATAAAGAACCACCGCAGCAATGTGTTTGCAAGGTACTTCTTGGTCTGGACAAGAACATTTTGCATTAAATCCTGAAGTTGAATCGGGAAATAATGAAATTCCATATTTCTTAAAGATCTCCTTAATATCATCCGGTAATTTACCTTCTAACAATCTAATTATAAGTAACAAGTTGCTTGATATGTCATTAAGAATTTCTTCCCATTTTTCTTCAGAAATTGTTTCAAATTCAACACGTACTCTATAAGGAGATGGAGCAGTGCCTTGGACGGTAGCAAAGATTTCTCCCTTATTTATTGAGATATTGCTTATTCTTCTTTCTTCTTCAGCATAAATTATCCCTCTTTTCATTCGAAATGGTCTACCAAACCTAAGAATCGATCGTACCCATCTTTTCCCCCATTTGGTTTTAGCATAATTTATCAGATCTTTTTTAATTTTTTGTACTTCTAAATGTGTTTGCTTTTTTTCAAATGAGGTCTTAGGTTTTTTACTTTTTCTTTTATTATAATCGCGTTCATAAGGATTTCTTCTCATTTTTCTCACCGTCTTATTCTTCAAGAGTTAATATTTGTTTTAACTTATCTTCATTCAATTTTGTAAACCAATTTTCTCCACTCGAAATAACACTTTCGACTAAATCACTTTTTTCTTCCAGTAGATCATCAATTTTTTCTTCAATTGTACCCTTTGTAATAAATTTATATACCATAACCTCTTTAGTTTGCCCTATCCTGTACGCACGATCTGTTGCCTGAGTTTCGACTGCAGGGTTCCACCATCGATCATAATGGAATACAGTAGTTGCTTCTGTAAGGTTCAGACCAGTACCTCCCGCTCTTAATGAGAGAATTAAAATTGGATATAAATTTGAATTCTTTGATTGAAATTTCTCAATTATATCATTCCGATTTTTTGTAGATACACTTCCATGGAAATATAATATTTGAAAATTATACTTTTTATCTAATATTTTATAGATAATATCGCCCATCTGTGTAAATTGGGAAAAAATCAAAACCTTTTCCCCTCTTTCAATTACCTCATCAATCATTTCTAAAAGTCGTTCTAATTTATTTGATTGAGAAATAAAACCATTTTCTTTAAAGTTGAAATTATTTGGTATTTTTTTATGGAGGTATTGATAAGGATGATTACAAATTTGCTTTAATTTTGTTAATAGACTAAGTATTTGTATATTTTGACTTCCTTTCGAGTTTTCAAGTTCCTTATATGTTTTTTCTACGATCTCTTTATAAAGCTTTCTTTGAATTTCTGTCAGTTCAATAAAAATTTTCATCTCATTTTTTTCTGGTAGATCTTTAATAACAGACTTATCTGTTTTTATTCTCCGTAACATGAATGGAGCAATAATCTTTTGAAGATCCTTTATTCGAACTTCATCTTGAAATTGTTCTATAGGTATTTCAAAATTATTTCGAAAATGCTTTTGCTTTCCTAAAAGTCCTGGATTTAAAAATTCAAAAAGAGTCCATAGTTCCATAAGTCGGTTTTCAATTGGAGTACCACTTAAGCAAATTCGATATCCCCCTCTTAATTGGTATATCGCTTGAGTTTGTTGTGTTTCATAATTCTTTATGTTTTGAGATTCGTCTACAATAATTCCCCCATAATGAACTGTTTTTAGTAAATTGATATCATTTCTTATTGTTCCATAAGATGTCAATATTACTTTATGAGGTTCTAAGTAGGATTTTAAATCCAAGGGCTTGTCAATTCTATCAGGTCCATGATGTATTATTACTTTCAAGGAAGGTGCAAACTTCTTTAATTCTTTTTTCCAGTTATATAGAAGAGACGTAGGACAGATTATAAGTGTACTGCTAAAATTCTCAGGATACTTTTCTTTAAAATAGAGCAAGAGAGATATGACTTCAATTGTTTTTCCTAAACCCATATCATCAGCTAAACATAAACCGAAACCAAAATCACACATTGTTCCCATCCAAGATAAAGCCTCCTTCTGATATGAACGTAGGGTTCCTTGAAACGAACTGGGAGTTTTTATTTCTTTAAATTTTTTAATAGATTTAATTTCTTCAATTATATCTTTAAAATATCCTTGAATTTTTACATCAAATTGGATCCCATTCTTATGTATCTCTATAGACTCTGTTAATCCCGCTCTCAAAGCTTCGATATAGGAAATTTTTCCTTTAGGTTTTGAGAATACACTTTTTTCAGAAGAATTTAAAAATATTGCTTTTAATTGATTTAAATCTTGTGTATCAACTAAAATCCATTTTCCTCTCCATTTAATTAATGAATTTTCTGATCTCACCAATTTTTCTAATTCTTTTTGAGTAAGAGTTTTGTCTGATAATGATGTTTCCCAGTGATAATTTAAAATCGAACTAATTCCAAAAAAAGATTCTTTAATCCTTCCTTTTCCGAAATCTTCTCTTTTTTGATTCTCAGAGGAAATGATTAGTGTGGTTGAAAGCCTTTGCTTCCCACCCTTGTTAAAAACATCTGGTAATTTAACATCAAATCCATTTTGAATTAATAAATGTCTGGAATAACCTAAGAAATTCATCACTTCTTCAGAATTAAGAAATATTTTTTTAGGTGTTGAAGTTTCAACCATTTTCTTTAAAGGAGAAAAAATAATTATCGCATTTCCAAGGGCTTTCAGAATTAATTCAATAAAATTTTCCTTATTTTGGCTTGATTTTCCTACAAGTTCATTAAGCAAATCAGTATTTTTAAATATTTCATATAATGGGATAACATTATTTATTTTTTTACTTCGTAAATAAATTTTAAAAGGCCATAGATCTTTTTCATCAGAAGGATAGTCTAAGTGAAAACTTAAAGCAAAACCATAACTTATAATTAGATTTTGAGAGATACTTACCCAGTTATTAATAATTTGAGGAATGATTGTTTCATGAAATTTATAGATATGGAAATCATTTTCCTCTCCAATTATAGCTTTTAAGAAACGATAATCCCAACTCAAAAAGAATTTGTTTTTTCTCTCTTCTTTTATTTCAGTATAATAGTATTCCTCAAATATGCGGAATTTTGGTTTGTTTAGAAAAACTCTAACAATATTATCTATTAAAGTATTCATATAATCTAAGAATAAATATGAAGGATGCCACAAACCTTTTGCATAATATTTTAAATTATCTTCTTGTTTATAATAACTTGCGATTAGATTATGAGCATGCCAATTACTTCTATTAACAATCCTTTTAAATCGCTTATCATCTAATTCTGATTTGAATAAAACTTTCCATTTTGACTGAAAAACACTCTCCTTTTCTTTTTCAAGCATCGGAGCAAAATTTCCTTTATTAAGTATTTCATAAACGAATTTAGTTAACAAAATCCAAACGATCATTGAATTAGAATAATTAGAGGCCCTAGCTCCTTTAATTTTTAGTTTGAAGAATAATTTTGAAGCAGGATATAGAGGAATCATTCTTCCTATTATAGTTCTTACATGAAATATTTCTTTCTCTTGATTAATTTTGAAGTCAGGAAAGGCTAAATTAATTTTACACTGAATTAATTTCTCGATAGGTAATTCTGGAAGATCATTCAAAATTAATTCATCTAAGGTTTCCTTTAAATTGTTGTCTGTCCATAATAGAAAGAATGAACTCTTCTTAGAAATTATATTTGAATCTTTTTTATTAAAAATTTCAAAATTGGAAAATTCATTAGTCCAATATTCATTAGGGATGAAAGTAAGTTGTAAATCTGACATTATTTATTCTTGATTTAAATTTTATAAAAAAATCTCATTAGTGGTTCATTTTAAAGTCTTTTAAAAAATTTTTTATATACATCCTCTCATCAAAAGAAATTTTGTATAATTCAAAAACATATTCACTACTCCTATTTTCTAATAGATTTAAATTTTCTGTTGTATTTTTATATTGTTGTAATATATTTTTAACGGTTTTAATTAATTTTCTTGAAACATCAACTTCATAATCAGTTTTAGGGACTATGATTGGAAAATTTCTTATTTTCTCTATTAAAATTCTTGGAAATAATGCCTTATAAGATCCAAATGACTTTATAAAATAATAGGATAATAAATCGGAATTTAATAATCCAAGAAGATAATAAGAATTGAATCCGGATATATTTGAATTCTCTATTTTCAAATTATAAACTGATTGAGACGTTAATGCTTCTCCAGGATAATATGTTGCACATATCAGGTTGTTTTGGCTAATTTGTCGTATTATTATCCTATTCCTGTAAGAATCAAAATTCTTGTAATTTATTCCTTTAAGAGAGGTGTTAATGTACTTAAATTTATTTATTTTATATCTTTCCATAGAATAAATAAATTTTTTATACTTCTCAGGTGAATTGATGGGTTTTTTATTAAGTATAATCTTCTTTATTGTTTCTCTTGAGATAATATTTCCACATTTATAACAAACTTTTTGTCCCCTAGGAATTGGTTGATATGTATTGCAATTTTCACAAAAAATAACGTTTCCTTCCTTTCCTAATTCTACTCCTCTATTTAATGTGATATCAATACCTTCATTATTTATGAGATTTTTCAATCTAGGAAACATAGAGTTGAGATGATCTAAGATTTCTATATCTACTTCTGTTAGATGAATGAGATAATTATAATTCCAATGTTTTATGTACTTTTGTGAAAGATAATTGACATCTTTCTTTTTTCTATTGTTAAAAATAATTTTAATTTTCTTTTTATGATTCTTAATTGCATTAAGTCTTTTTTTAAGAACTAATATTATATTTGATACTCCCACGTTACTGAACTGGTTACCAACTATATGAATTTCCTTAATCCACGCGTTCTCATAAATGTATTTTCTAATTTTTTTCCGATTTGATAAAGCAAGTAAGGAATCTGGAATAATGTATCCCAAAAATCCCCCGTCTTTTAATAGATTCAATCCCATCTCAATGAATAATTGATAATAGTCATATTGACCTGAGTTTGTAATTAAATTTGTGTTTTTAATTAATATTTTTTGTTCTTTCTGAATATCTCGAATAAATATATATGGTGGATTTCCTACAATGAAATCAAATTTCTTTATCCTCATATCATTTGTACTATTATTTAAAAAAAGCTTAAAACTACTTATATTTAAGATATTGAAAGCAGGAATTTTGTAATTATTATTCTTTTTAGTGATTTCTTCTATGATCTCAAACAATTCGAAATAAATATTTAAATAGCAAAGTAAACAAGCGATTGGATTTATGTCAATGCCATAAACATTATCTTGTATAATTTTAATAATATCTTTCAATTCATTGACATTGAAATCTTTTATTGATTTTCGATTATATCGGATAATGATCTTTTTTATTATTTCTGTTATACATTTGGTTAGAAAACTACCTATACCACAACTTATATCAATTATTGATTTATTTTTGATTTCATAATTATATGAATAATTCACGGAGTCTAAAATTTCTTTGACTATAGAATAAGGAGTATAAAATTCTCCATGTTTTTTTCTATAACTTATTGGAACACTCTCTGAATAAATTCTTTCTACAAATGTATAGAATCTTTTGTAATTGTTTGCCTTAAAATTTGCTGGATTGATGAGAAAATTAATGAATTTGAATATCTTCTTATCCATAAGTGCCATCCTGCAACAAATTATATACCTTTGATGTATTTCCTCCCTTAATTTAAAAAACTCTAAAAAGAACTAAAATAAAAAATACTGTATTAATTTGATTTGTATATTACTAAATAATATTTATATTTCAAAAATCTATATCTTATGTAATTAATAAATGTAATTCAATATTTTACGCTAATGGCAGCTTATTTAATATTAATAATACTTTTATTGTTTATTTACTCTTTTGTTTGGTGGTACTTCTAATACAAAACTTGGTTTACTGGGATCAATCCATAGTTATGGTTTACTTGAAAGTAAGTTCAAATTTCTTCCCACTCTTATTTATTCTTTTCTGGGAGGATTAATATTAAGTTTAGTTTTAATACCAAGTTCTATTGAAATAACTTTATCAACTAATTATTACAAAATAAATTTTCAAACATTATTACTGATTTTAATTTTTATTTATAATATAATTTATTTTATAATCTCAATATATGTACAAATGAAAAGGTATTCTCAAATTGCTTATAAACATATGGGTTATCTTTTAAACCTAATTATCATAATACTTTTAGTTAATACCTTAATGTTTTTAATTTATATGGTCATTAATTTAGAAATAATCCGAATTCTTTATTTTATAATATATATAGGATATCTCCTTCTTATGACATACACTATTATTTTCAAATTTGATCTATTTATCGTAATTACAAATAAAATCTATAACTTCATAATTTTTCATCGATCAGGAATCTTACTTTTTGCTTATGATTTTCAATCAAAAAAAGAAATAGATGATTCAATTTTAAAAGGTTCGATTTTAATTGGAATAAACCATATTTTGACTAATTTCCGCACCCAAAGAGACAATCTTAATCTTATTAAAATGAAAGATCGAGATATCATCTTTGACTATGATATAAAACACGGTTATGCTGTTCTTTTAATTACTGACCATAAAAATAAAATAATTGAAAGACATAGGCTTTAGCATTACTACAATAATCCTTATATTGTTACACCGTAGTAACTATGGAACTTATTTTGTTATTTTTTTGAATATTTTAATTTTATGTTTTATCGGGATTTTATATCCTCTTTTTATTACGGTTTCCAATTTAGTTTATATATCAGATTTTACAAACTTTATTTTGATTAAATTAGCGTTATTGATGGAAATTATCTTACTAGGATTACTTACCCTTGGATTTGGTTCCTTTAAAGAAAATCAAACAGTTCAAATTTATTTCTTTATACTTTTTGTAACTTTGGGGGGTCTGGTTATAGGATTATTATTTTTCTGTGATTCTTGCAAAGTTGAATATATTGGGGGTACGCTTTTTTATAGTTTTAGTTTGTTATTTAACATTTCATTTATGATATATCAAATTGTAGGATATGGTTATATATTGATAGATTCAATTCAAGTATATAAAATCTCAAACTTTCCATTTCTCAGCAAAGGCCTATTATTTTTCACAATTTTTTTAGGTCTTCCGATGCTAAGTTTACCATTTTATATCTGGTTTAATATAACGATATTAGGAGATGTTCAGATTTTCAGTATCTTTCTTATTTTACTAATAAAATGTATTCTTTTACTGAAAAAGCCATATGCGGATTATATTTTGACTGATAAAATTTATTATATCAATATATATCATAAATCTGGGATTTTATTATATTCTTACAAATTTGAACAAGTCAAGAAGCCTGAAATCGCTTCAGAAATATGGGGCAATATTCTTATTGGAATTAATCATATTCTTTCTGAATTTATTGATAGTAAAGGCCAAATCAACCTTCTTAAAACTAAAAATGCTGAAATAATTGTAAACTATAATAATAAATACTCTTTTGCAGTATTGGCAATTACAAATAAAAAAAGCTTATATTTAGAAAAATCAATTGAAAAATTCGAAGATAAATTTGCTCAAGAGTATCAAAGAGAATTAACTGAAATACAAGATATTAATAAAATTATAAATGTTTCAGAATTTAGAAAAACTAACGAAATAATTGAAGATGTGTTTAATATATTTCTATGAATTAATGGTTTCAATGAAAGGATCAAAAACTGTACTACTGAAGAATTAATAAAGATAATCAGCATTATTGAATTAAAAAGTATTATTAAAAAAATTTTTAAAAATATAATTGAACATGTCAGATCTAAAATATTGTCCAAAATGTGGAAATAAATTATCATCGGGTGAAATATATTGCCCCTCTTGTGGTTATAATTTAACTGACAGAATAAAAGCGAAAAAAGCTCAAAAACCAATAGTTTTAAACGAGGATATTAAATCTTCGGTTAAACCACCTCAACGAAATGTTCAATACTGTACTTTTCTGAGGAGATTTCTTGCATGGTTCATCGATATCATATTCCTTGGAATAATTAGTTCTATAATAGCGGGAGGGATAAGTTTGGCACTAGGTTTTAGTTTGTTAATGCAACTCTATCAATCTCAGATAATTACATTCCTCTTAGGATTCCTTTACTTTTGGCTGTTGGAAGCTTATAATGAAGGACAAACCTTAGGAAAGATGGCTTTAAAATTGAGAACTGTTGATGAAAACACTTTACAAGTAGCCGATCCATCTAAATATATAATAAATAATATTTTAAAACCTACACCTTTTATAATTATCGATGTTATTATAGGAGTTCTTGCTGGAACTGACGAACCAGAAAAACATAGGCTCAGAATAATGCAAAAACTGTCAAATGTCATAGTAATTGATGAAAGGTAAAATCTAACTCGAATAGGTTTTTTTATTTCTTGATCTTTTATTTCATTTTCTTCTAAATTAGTAGAAATATTTTTTAATATGAATTTCTCATTTAATCCTAAAGGAATTTAATTTTAACTAAATTTTTTTAAGAGGTTATTATAACGCAACAAACTAGTTTACAAGATAAAGAATGGGCAAACGATTGGAAATCTATTGTTCGCATTTTCAAATTAATAGAAAAATTAAGAAAGGAATTTAAAAATCTAGATGTCACCTATTTACGAGAAATTCAACAAAAAATTTTAATTTTAAACTTAGAGAAATATGCTTTTTCTCTGCAAAATTATATCATTGAGAAATATTCAAAAGAAAACTAGATCTTCATTTTTTTCTTTGTCATTTCTATTTTTTTGAATATTCAATGAATTCTTTCAATTTTTGAATAATATCTATCTTAAGGATTATATAAACTGAAATAATTATTAGATAAAGACTGATGAAGCATAAGGTTTTTTTAAAGGTATATTTAATTAATCCTAAACTTATCATCAACAGATCATCATTAAGAGGTGTCAGTCCAAAGAGATAAATTAAAAATGGAGCGATTTTTTGATGATCTATTAAAATTTTTTGAAGACTTTTCAAATTTTTTCTATTTTCTTCAGAAATTAACTGAAAGTTAGATAACCTCCCATTTCTCCTGTTAAACTTCCAAGAGAAGCTATAATCCCTATTAAAAAAGATATAAAAATACTCAAATTATAAAACGGACTTTATGAAAAACATATACGAAAGTATAAGGAGTAGGAATTGGAGATAAATTACCAATTAATGCAATTAGAAAGGTTATAATCATACTTGAACCAAGATCTTGAAAAACAGGATATTTTGAAATATTTTCAATTAATTTTTTATGAGATGAATTTAAGAGAAAATCAATAGCAAGAATTGAGATCTCTATTAAAAGAAGAATAAAAACAAGATCTATTTTTTTATCTTCATTGAATAAATAAAACAATTAGTAATTTCTTCTTAATAATAGGAGATCTTAAATAAATCCAGTTATATTAAGAAGGACTTGAAAGGATAACAAAAACTATGCTTGCAATAATGCTACCAATAAATATCTTTTTGTAGTAACTCAATTAAAATAACATTGTTGAAACTAAATAGCATTCTTACTATATATCCTTCAGCTAAATATGTACCATCCGATATTTCCTCTTTCAAAGGAAATAATTGTCTTTCAGTAATTAATGTTCCCATATAATCTTTTTCAAACTCTCTGTAAGCATAGATCTTATTTTTCACAATAACTAATTTTCGCTCAAATCCTTCGGGAATTTTAATCTTTTCAAGGATTAAAATTATTTTTTCCCGAGTTAATTCTTGGAGTAATTCCATATCTGCTTCTTTACCCTCATAGGAAGGTCCCTCTTGGATCTGTTCATAATCCACTTTCTCTTCTAATCCTACGAGTATCTTAAATGCTAAAGTTTCATCCCCTTCATCAACTGTTGTTATTTTATAACCTATTCCAAATTTGTCTCTAATGCTGGGAGTCAGTTTCGCAGCAACAAATTTCATTCGAGTAGTAACATTACTACCATGCCAAAGATAAACTCGGAAATGTGCGTCGTCTATAAATAGAAGGATAAATTCTGGATCAAGTAACTCATAAAGAGGAACATCATCTTCCAACTCCAATTCTTCGAATTCTCCCAATTGATCATTATATTGAAAAACTATTATGCTTTCATCTTCTATTATGGGAACACCATCATTATCTTTACTATTTTCTTCATTTGCCATGGTTTAGAAATTTAGATTTCTCTATTGTTAATGTTTTCCATTTTGATTATAATTATAATATAAGTTACCAATAAAAAAAGTTTAGTTAGAAGATATGATGTATAATATAAAAAAGATGATATTCATTATGTTTCTTTTTCTTTTAATCTTTAATTATGTTGTTTTCATAATCTTAAACTAAGTTCTTCTAAATATTATAAATATTTCAAGTTTCTAAAAAATGCGGAAGGGGAGATTTTTTCCTTTAGAAAGAAATTTTCTTAAGTTTGAACTCCCGAACTCCTACGAGAATGGATTCTGAGTCCATCACCTTTGACCAAGCTTGGTGACTCCCGCTTAATGAAAATTTTTCTTTAATCATTAATTAATTCCTAGAAAGAATCCTACATACTGAAAAATATATCCTATTAGAAATAGTTTTGCAGCTTATTGAAAATCCCAAAAAGATTAAGAAACAACTTCAATAAAGATGAATTAATTTAATTTTGATTATAATTTAACTTATATCTGAAATATAATCGAATAATTGTATATATATCAAAAAAAGTAGATAAAAAAATATATTGGGTAAAAATTTGTCATGATATTGATCTATAATCAACAGAGGTTGAAAATTAATGTTAATCTAAATTTTTATCTTGAGATCTTTTTATTTGAATTCATATGGATCTACTAATGATTTAAATATTATCTTATCTAATTTTTTTACATACGTATATATTAATAATTGTATAGAGATCCTTTATCCTTTAAAATAAAATCTTATGTGAATATCATGGATGTTACAGATCAATTTAAAAAAATTTTTAGTTCAAATTATACCCTCGCAGAGAAACAAAAAGAATATACCAAGAAATTAAAATTACTAACAAAAGCTCAAGCAAAAGTAGTTAAAGCATACAAAAATTTAGCGGAAGAAGAAAGAAAATTTTTGGTATTGGAAAAAAATACTGCTAAATTGTATTCAGATTTGCAAGATTTTAAAAACGAACTAAAAAATCAAGGGGTTTTACACTTTTTCCCTGAGCAAATGGAATTTAAAAAGGCTTTTTCAACTTATCATTCAAAAATCTCAGAAAAACGTTTAGAGATAGCGCAAATTTTTGAAAAATTGGCAATTTTAGAAAAAAGACTATATGAATCAAACAAAAAACTTGTTAAGATGAAAGAAGCTGAAGTTTCTATTCTTAAAAAAGTTGCCAAAAAGGAAAAATCCTGCTCAAAATTATCAAAAAAATGTATTGATACACAAAACCTCTCAGAAGAGAAGGTCGAAAAGTTAAAAGATAACTTGAAAAAATGTCAATTGGATTTGGAACATAATGAAACTGTCTTAAAGAATAAACGTGCTGAAATATTTAATTTTGAAAAGGAAATCTCAAAAATTGAAGATAATTTAGCTGTTTTGATGAAAGTACTTTCCTTTAAATATGCTGAAGGTGAAAGAATAAGACCTCCAGAATAATTATGTATCCTCTCATTTT
>JARRLT010000021.1:0-18137 GCA_037386725.1 Promethearchaeota archaeon | reverse complement strand
ACCTTGGCTTTTTTTGATTATCCTATATTCATTGTAGTGAATTCATCTCGACAAGCTCAAAAGTACTTTGATTTAATTGATGTTGCACCAATTACAGGCATAATAATTGACGATTATGAAGTCGTAGAAAATAAAAAGCTAAGATCGCCATTAATTGGTTTATATTCAGCTCTCAAAGAATTAAATACTTTAAATTTTAAATATGCATTCATACTTTCGTGTGATAACCCCTTTATTCAGAAATCATTCATAGAACATATGATACATGAATCTTCAGAGCTTGATGGATGTGTGCCAATCTGGAAAAATTATTTTATAGAACCATTATTATCCATATATAGGGTACAAACTTTTTTAAATAAATGCATGGATAATTTACAAAAAGAAGATTACAAATTATCCCATCTTTTAGATCCTAGATTTAAAATTAATTTCATCTCAATTGAGGGAGTTATTAAGAAACTCGATACTCATCTATTATCCTTTATTAATATTAATAAAAATACGGATTTAGAAAAGATAATCTCTTATATTTAACTTTTGATTAAATAGGATTTTAGAAACTTTAAAATGGAACATTACTAAAATGAAGTTTAGAGACATTATAAAGGATTTCTTTTGAAAGGTTATTTGGGTTAGCTCTTTTCAAGTTAATATTAAATTCTTCATTTAAAACATCTAATTCATCCTCAAAGAATTGTTTTGCTAAAATCGCTGCAATAGCAACTGGGATTTCAGATTCACCCTTAGATTTCTGTATAATGTTAATATTAGGAGCTTTTATTTTTTCTAATCGTTGATCCATTTTTTGAAGATCAAATTTATCTATAGTAATTTTAATCTTTAATTCAGAGCTTTTAATTCGCTTCAAAAGATTTTCTATTGCTCTTGAATGGGCCCATGCCATTAAATCATTAAGATTTTTGTTTTCTTTTGTAAATTCTAAATATAGATCATTATAGGATTTAGGAAGCAACACAATTTTTTCAAATCTGATGCTTTCATCATTTAAAAGTTCCTCACTTAATTTCTTGATTTTTCTTTTTGATAAGGATTTACTATCTTTTATTCCAGATAAACGATATTTTATTAAATTATCCGGTTTCATTCCTACTGCTACAACAACTAATGGTCCATACCATTCTCCCTTACCAACCTCATCAGAACCGATTACAAAATTAAAGGGGGAGGCACTTTTTAGAATTGATTTTAAAAAATTATTCATTATTTCATTATCTTTGAATACAAGTGCATTTGACTTATATAGAATAAAGTTGTAATTATCATGTTTAATTCTGAGATCTTCATTATCTGACTTAAGATTATCACTTTTAATATTCATTTCTTCCATAGAACTTTTTAGTGCAGAAACCTCAGAATCACTCAATTTAATTGATTTCATAATTATTTCAGATTTCTTTTTGATATTAAATTTATAAAGGTGTTAAAAACTAATCAATTTTAGCCTTTAATATTAATGTCAATAATTTATTCTTTTAAAAAAATTAATTTTTATCATTTTATTTTTCTTTATTGTTTAGGTGTGTTAGAAAATTAGAAAGGAAATCATCTTGATTTCTTTATACTTCATAAAATATGTCTTTAAAAAAATTTTTAAATTAATTTAGGAGATTAACAATGAATCATAAAATTGAATGGGAAAAAATTAGATCAAAGTTTAATGAATCAATTAAAATTAAGAAAGATGCTGAAAGAAACAGAGTAATCATATCTTTTCTCGATAGCGATCTTCTCGAAAATGATATGTTTAAACTAATTCTTGAAAATGAAAGTGGTTTAAAAGATACTTTAAGAAATTATACGAGGATAAGTGAACCAATCAATTATGATATTGAAATAGATAAAAATTCGAATGTCATTATAATTACCTTTAAAAGAAAAAAGGTGATGGATCAATCCTATGATTTTTTCGAAGAATTATTTCATGGTGATTTACTGAAAGAGATGATTGAAGCAATTTTTGGGGCTTTTGGGGGATTTTATGGGAACGATTCTTTTTTTAATTTTGAATAAAAACTAATTCAGAAAATTAGACAATTAAGATGTAAAAGTATATCTTAATAGAACATAAAAATAGTATATATTAAGGTAATACTTTTAAAAAATCATGATTTTAAAGAAACAGAATTGATAGAACTATTTTAAAAAAATACCAAAATTATAGTTATAATTAAGGATTGTAAAAATGAATAACTCGATTATTATAAAAAATGGTATTGTATACGATCCATTAAATGATATTGATGGTATAAAGAAAGATATTTTCATTCAAGATGGTAAAATCGTAGATAAAGCTAACGATGCGAAGGAAATCGATGCTTCTGGTATGGTTGTAATGCCTGGAGGCGTAGATATCCATACTCACATAGCAGGAGCGAAAGTAAATAGTGGTCGATCACTTCGACCAGAGGATCATATTATTGATCCGGTTCCTAAAACCAAATTGACTCGAAGTGGTGTAGGATATTCTGTACCCTCAACATGGGTCACGGGATATAGATACGCGAAACTAGGATATACAACCATAGTTGAACCCGCGATGCCATTATTAGAAGCTCGTCACACACATGAAGAATTTCTAAATATTCCCATCGTAGATAAAGCAGCATTTCCATTATTAGGAAACAATTGGTTTGTAATGGAATTCATAAAAAATAAAGAATGGGATAAATTAGCTGGCTATGTATCTTGGATTTTAAAAGCAACAAAAGGATACGCAATAAAGATTGTAAATCCTGGTGGAGTCGAAAATTGGTCTTGGGGTAAAAATGTTGACTCACTTGATGATCATGTATATCATTTTGAAGTTACTCCTAGAGAAATTTTACAAGGTTTATCTAAAATAAATGAACGATTAGAATTGCCCCATTCAATTCATATCCACGCTAATAATCTTGGTCATCCAGGCAATTTTAAACATACCATTGATAGTTGGAAAGCACTTGAGGGTATTGAACCAAAAACAGAAAGAGAACAAGTAGTACACCTAACACATTGCCAATTTAACGCTTATGCAGGATCTAATTGGGGTAACTTTGAATCTGGTGCTATGGAAATAGCTAATTACATAAATAGTCATAACCATGTGACAATTGATATGGGCCAAGTAGTATTTGCTAAGGCAGCTACAACTACAATGACAGCAGACGGGCCTTGGGAATTTGCATTATATCATCTTAGTGGAATGAGCGGTTGGGGTGCAAAACCGGGAGTTAAATGGGTTAATGGACAAGTAGAAGGTGAATCTGGTTCTGGTATTGTTCCATATTTTTTTAGTCCGAAAGTAGGTGTAAATGCAATTCAATGGGCAATTGGTTTGGAATTAGCATTGCTGGTAGATGATCCTTGGAAAATTTACATGACTACAGACCATCCTAATGGAGGCCCATTTATTTATTATCCAAAAATCGTTCGCTGGTTAATGGATAAAAAGAGTCGGGATGAGATGCTTGACAATGTTTCTAAAAAAGCAGATTCCCAAACTCAATTAAGAGATCTCGATAGGGAGTTATCGCTTAATGAGATATGTGTTATGACTCGTGCAGGAACCTCTAAATCTTTAGGGATGAAGGATAGAGGTCACCTAGGAGTTGGAGCAGTAGGAGATATTTCTATTTATGATTTGGATCCCAAAAATATGGATGGCCATTCAATAGAAAAAGCATTTTCGAATGCCGCTTATACCATAAAGGATGGACAAATTGTAGTAAAAGATGGAGAAATCACTGCAACACCTATGGGAACAACAATCTGTGCTGAGGGAAAAATCAAGGATAATGTTTATGAAGCAACTCTTGATGAAGTCAAAATGCATTGGAGAGATCATTATAGTATCAATTTTAGAAATTATGAAATTGGAGATTATTATACTCCAAAAATTAAAGTTCTAAATGGAACGTAATTTTTTATTTTCTTTTTTTCCTTTATATACAATAATCTAAAACTAATTTCTAATTACGATTTTTAATATTACACTTATATACCTAAATTAACTTTATTCATACGTTTCATTTCTGTTGAGAATTTTTTCAACTAAATTTTCTCTACCTGTCTTTCTTAACCTTTCAAGATAGTTCTGTAGCATACCTCGACTATGATAAGGCCCTCCCTCCTTCATAACAGTCCACATTGGATCTATAAAAGATTGGGAATTTTCCATCATTTCTGCATACCATGATTCTAAAAACGTACATCCTCTTCCAACAATGTCAGGCTTCTCCTCAGCAAGATTATGGAGCATATGAAAATCATTTTGATTATCAAATAGCATTATTTTGGGGAAATCTTTTAATCCCGTATGATAAGTCATAATTAAGGTCCAATTATCAAAAATAACAGATCTTTGACAACTCCATGCCATTTGAGAAACAACTAAATATTTTCTACCAAATTTTTGATTAGCTTCAAGTTCTCCTAAAAAGCTTCGACCATCCCACGAATCTGGAATTTTGCTCTTTAAACCACAAATAATTGATGCAGCTACGTCAGTTTGGTAGATATAATCACTATATTCCTTTTTCCATTTTTTATTTGGCCACTTTATTATCATTGGAACATGATTGACAATGTGATCAGCAGTAGCATGATCTCCATAAACATTTAATTCACCTTGACTTTCACCGTGATCAGAACTAATAATAATTAAGGTATCATCATAAATACCTAATTCTTTAATTTTTTCAACTATCTCTCCTAATAATTTGTCAGCATAATGAATACCGGTATCATACCCATCTATCCAGCTTTTAAAATCTTTAATTGTTCTTATTTCTGGAGATTTTATTCTTGGAAAAACTTTAAAGAAAAATTTTTCTTCCTCACTAAATCCCAATATATCCCGAGCTGATCGTGCTCCATATCCTTTATTATGTTCATCTATAATTTCTTGAGTCATCCAAGAGGGAGGAAGATCATCCTCAAATGGATTTCCATAATCCATAGGTGTTCTATAGGGTGTATGAGGATCCCATGTGTTAATATGCAAAAACCAGTTATCTTTTTTTCCATTTTCATTTAACCATTTTTCTATATAAGGTCTTATAGTATCAGCATTTTCCATTCCTTTTTTTCCAGGATTATGAATTTCCTTAAACGGAGCATAAAACCAATATGCAGAATGCCTTTCAGCAAAAGGTGATATTGATACAGTATGATAACCTCTATTACGAATGAGTTTAATCCAAAATGCATTATATCTTTCATCTTCAAACTCCCTCCCTTTACCACCTAATCTTAGGTCAGCGGCCGTGCCACCATGTCCAATAATCCCACTATGAATTCCAAATTGACCTATAAACATAGAAGCCCTTGATGGTAGACAAGGAGCATCTGAACAAAAGCAATTTCTAAAAATCGTTCCCTCCGAAGCGATTTTATCTATATTGGGTGATGTATTTCTATGATAGCCATAGCACCCTAAATGATCAGATCTTAAAGTATCTATATCGTAATAGAGTATTCTCATATATATTTATCATTAGATTTTGTTATAAAAATTATCTTCATTTATAATATCCTTAAACTTTTAGATTCTATATTGAGATCTTTCCGGAATTAAATGTTTGCAGTAATTTTACTTTTGATCTGAAACTTGGTAATGATTTCAAATTATTGCAAACTAAAAATAATAATCCCAAACTACAAAAAAGAAGTAAAATTATATTAAACAGGAAATAGGCTGGATATTTTCGTGATTATATTGGATAATAAAGATACAGAAGAAAATCGTTTTAGATCTATAAGATTTAAACATCTTTCAGATAATTATGATAAAGATGGAATTTTAATTCAAGATCTTAATGGAAAAGATAAAGAATTAGTTTTGGAAATTCTAAAAGAAGAATTAAAGAATTGAAATACAAATTCCTTAATCTTTCATTCAGTGGTTTTTTCTTAACAAATCTATGTATTATTAATTTTTCCCTCTAATTTGACAATTAAATCTTTGATTTTGTGTAATTCATCAACTTTCCCCTTTGTTTCTTCTGGGAGAGTATTAAGTAGAGAAAGTGACTCCTTGAAATAAATTAAAGCCTTTTCCTCCTGATTATTTGTTTGGAGGAGGTTTCCATACTCTTTTAAGTTAGATAAATGTATTAATTTCTCAGGAAGATTAAAATTATTTAAGTCTACTATATTTTGGTTAAAATTTTTTACATAATTTAGCTGATCCTTAATAATTTTAGCCGTTTCTTCTCCTTCAATCAAATTAGTATGTCCTGTTATTAAGTATTGTACATCATAATCTAAATATTTAGACAGAGTCTCAATGAATTTATCAAGTTCCAAAGTTCGAATATATGGAAAGGGAAATTCAATATTATCGCCTACAAATAGAGATTTATCAATAGCGTCATAACAAGAACTTGAGTCATTTGTATGGCCTGGAGTATAAGAGAATTCTAAGTTTTCCTCGTTAAAAATCAAATTTTTTGTAAATGTTAAATTTGGCAGTGTTAATTCTACTCTGCCTCTTTTATGACTTTTATACTTTTCTAAACTTTCATCTCCCATTTCTAATAAGTTCTTTCTACATAATTGATGACTAAAAATAAGTGAATTCTTATCTTTAAAATATCCGTTTCCCCACACATGATCATAATCGTAATGGGAATTAAAAACCAAATGAAATCTCGTTTTTATGCCTATCTCATTTCTAAGAAAATTCATTATCTCTTCCATCGGTCTATTCCCAAGGAAAGTATCACAGATAAATAAGTATTTCTCAGTATCAATTATATATACATTGGTTTTGTAAGGATCCTCAAACGTAAAAATAAATCCTCTTTCTCCAACTTTTTTAGACTTCATATTAAATTTAATATATTATTCAGGAAATTAATTGATTAAAGGGAACAAAATTTATATATTTACAAGTTAAAAAGACATGAGAGCGTGTTCCCTCTTAAAGCAAGATATAAAATCATTTTTAACTAAATACAGATTATCTTGTTTTTTAATTACAAGAATGACATGAATTAAATCTAAATTGCTTAAAATCAAATTTTCTTTTATATTTAAATGAAAGTTCTGCTGAATCTAAAGAATTATTTCTCATAAACTTTCTAAAATTAGTTTTATCGACCCCTTCAATTTTTTCTTGAGTTAAAGCAAAAATTTGAAAAGCATAGTGGTTAATTCCATTCTTTGGACATGGTCCATCGTAAAAGAGATTTCCAAAGTCGTTTTCTATTACAATCCCAGGAACATTTGCCCCTCTAAGGATTTCGGTAATATCTTTAGGGATATTTATCACATACCAATGACCTAATATACCTATTTCACTATCTTTATTAATCAACATTAAAGCAAAACTTTTAGTATTCTCTGGAAATCCACTCCAATAAAGATGAGGAGATATATTTTCACCATCACATGTAAAGGTTGTTTTAATAATTTGATTTACTTTTAAATCATTACTCTTTAAAATCATTACATAGTCTAAATATCAGTATAATAAAAAAATGTGGATTCTAAGATATTTAAAAAGAATTAAATAAAATTATGAAATAAAAATTATTTTTGTTATTATACTTAATTGATAAAAAGATCATTTTCCTCAATTTTTAATAAATATTATAATTAATATTTAAATCAATTAAGATTTCATATAATTATCCTTTTAACTTAGATAAGATTATTTGAACTATTATAAAGGAAGATATAAATAATAGTTCTTTTTTAATGGATATGTTAAATTCCTGAATTTTAATCTAAAATACGTTTAGAAAATGACAAAAATGGCATTTGACAATAACTTCTCATATTCAAAAACCCATAATGAACTTATTTCAATAGATATTTTGGATGATTTAATTCTAATCGTTGAGAATCAATATAACTTGGAAATTAAGCAATTAAATGAAGAAAAGTTTCATAAATTGTTAGGTTACAATCGAAAAGACTTAATTAATTGCTCATTTTTAGAATTAATTGCTGATAATCATAAGAGGAAAATATTAAAATTCTTTAATAAGCAGGAATATAAAAAGGGAATTTTAAATGATATTAAAGTCAAAAAAAGGAATAATGAAACATTCTGGTGTGATTTAAAAGTTAAGATTATTGAAAATGACCACTCATATAATGGATTTCTCTTATTAACGTTAAAAGACATTACAGAGAGAAGGAAATTATCAGAAAAATATAAACGTCAGAGTAAAATTGTTGAAAAATTAACCAGGGAAATTCCTGAAATACGATTCTGGAAATTATTAGGTCCGAAAGAATATAAAAAGGTGCTTGCTCAATCTTATGAAATGATCCAGAAGGTCATTGATAATATTCCCATGTTTATATACTGGAAAGATCAAGATTTAGACTTTCTAGGATGTAATGATAAATTTACTCGGTTCATTGGATTTAAGAAGAGTCAAAACATAATTAAAATAAAAAATGATAATAAACCAATTCTTCACAAACTTGAAAAATGGATTTCGAATCAAGGGGCAGAAATATTATTAGATGTAAACCGAATTCCAATTCAAGATAATGAAGGTAATTTTATTGGATTGATTATCTCGTGTGAAGATGTAACAGAGATTAGGAAGAAAGAAGCAGAATTAAAAAAGGAAAAAGTTTTAATGGAAAGAGTAATGGAAACTAGTCTTGCTGCCATAATAATGATAGATAAGGACGGACATATTAATTATACAAATCCTCAAGCAGAAAATGTTTTTGAGTTTGAGGAAAGTAAGAATGGTAGAAGAATATATACTTCTTCTATGCAAAATTTTATAGATTATCAAGGAAATCCATTCTTGGAAGAGGAATTACCTTTTAATAAAGTCAAAAAAACCAAAAAACCCGTTTTAAATGTAAAATATGCAATTAAAAAATCAAATGAAGATTTAAAATATTTAATTGTCAATTCAGCCCCATTATTCAATGAAAACGGAAATTTTGATGGAATGGTGTCCATCGTTGAAGATGCCTCAGGAAAAGTAAAAGCAGAGAAAATGCTGTCTGAATCTGAGGAAAAGTATCGACATCTGTTTGAAAGTTCTCCATACGCTATTGGATTATTTGATCTTGATGGAAAATTGTTAGATTGTAACGATACTATAAATTATTTTCTTTCAACACATAAGAAAGAAGATATCCTTGGATTAAGTTACAAACAAATTCTTTCAAATAACCCAAAGAATATATATTTAATAAATCAAATTGAAGATTTCTTTAAAAACGTAAAAAGTAGAAAAAAGAGTGAATCCTTAGAATTTGAGATAAATAGATCTAATGGAAAAAGGATGTGGGTAAATCTTTATTCTTCTTTAATAAATATTGACGAAAAACCATTAGTTCAAACAATAATCCAAAATATAACCGGAAGGAAACTTGCTGAAAAGGAACTAAAAGAATCAGAAGAAAAATTCAGAACAATAACAGAACAATCTTTGATTGGAATTGGAATTATGAGAAATGGTGTATTTCTTTATGTTAATCAAAGAATAGCTAACATTTTTGGATATACATATGAAGATATCAGAAATTTTAAACCTTTTGAGTATTTGAAATTAGTAAGTCCTAAAGATCGAGATAAGGTTAGGATCTTTATGGAAAGTAAAGAAACTGGAGAAGATCCTATAAAGAATCAAATTGTGTTTAGGGGATTAACGAAACAAGGAAAAACTATATGGATTGAAAATTTCTCAAAAACAATAATATACAATGGAAAAACTTCTAATTTGATTGCATTGGAAGATATTACAGAAAAAAAGATTTTTGAAAACCTAATTTATGAATTAAATATTGTATTTTTAAATTTTACTACAGATTTTAATAAAAATATTCAGACATTGTTAAAAACTTGTTGTAAATTATTAAATAGTCCGTTTAGTTGTTTTATTCACAAAGAAAAAGTCGATAATAAATTAATTTATCAACTTATAACTTCAGAAGGACAGTTAAGTTCTATTCCATCTCAATATGAAAATAATTATGCATTTTTCGAGTTATTTAAAGAAAATCATGATTATCCCCAATTAATAAATAATTTAGAGAAAAAATCTTATTTTAAGACTGATCCTTATTTAAAAGAACATAACTTAAAAGGGATGTTTGGAAAATTAATTAAATCTGAGGATGTTATTTCTGATGCTTTATGTGTTTTCTTTAATGAAAGAACCGAAATTAGTGATGAAGAACAATTAGTTTTGTTTATTATAAGCGATGCTACGGAAATTGAACAAAGAAGATGGCAAGCTCAACAAAGATTGGAAGAACGAAATATAGTTTTAAGCGATATGAATAATCTTAAATCAGAGTTACTTTCTAGAACTAGTCATGAGTTAAAAACACCATTGATATCGATAAAAGGCTTTACAGATTTATTACTAACTATTCATAACTCTAAATTAGATTCCGAAATGAAATCAATTCTTAATGAAATAAAACAAGGAAGTAAAAGATTAGAAGATATTATCAATAATCTCATAAAAAGCTCTAAATTAGATTCTGATGATTTGGAATTAAACCTTAGTGAAGAGGATTTAAACTTTTTAATCAATTTCTGCATTAATGAGTTAAAGGGAATATCAAATTTACGAAATCAAAATATAATTTTTAATCCTAAAGGAAAATTAACGGTTAAAATTGATAAAGAACGAATGTATGAAGTAATTTCCAATTTGATTGTCAATGCAATAAAATATACTCCTCCTGGAGGAATAATAAAAATCAATTCTCTAGAAAATGAGAAAGAAATTCTCGTTGCAGTTTCAGATAATGGTATTGGATTGACAAAAGAAGATAAAGAGAAATTATTCACCCAATTTGGAAAAATAGAACGATACGGACAAGGTTGGGATCTAGGAATTGAAGGTTCAGGATTAGGATTATATATCTCTAAAAAAATTATTGAATTACATGGTGGAAAAATCTGGGTAGAATCTGAAGGAAGAAATAAGGGAAGTATATTTTACTTTTCTTTGCCTAAAAAAGATTAAAATTAATTTGTGTTTCTTATTTAACTTATAACCTTTCTTAATTTGATCATTTACCTTTTTGATTGAAAATTAGGTAGGTTTAATCAAAAATTTTCTTTCAGTTTAAAATCAAAATCTCGTAAACATTTATAAATATTTTATATAGCAAAATTGTAAATGATAATAAAAAGAATGATTGGACTCCAGAAATTATATCAAGGATAGATTTTAATTTTATTTAAGAATAAATTATAAATTAATGATAATAGTGTAACGATCTTTTGAAGGAAGACAACACTAATTTCGAAGATTTTGAAGTAGTTAAAAGGTATTTTAAGAGAATATATAATTTATTACCTAAGGAGACAAGAGAAAAAATCAAGAATCTTAATCTATCAAGAGAAGAGAAAAAGAAGTTAATTAAACAACTAGGATTCTTAAAAACGAATAAACAAGAAGATTACATAAAAGAATTAACTTTCTTGTTAAAGAAGTATGAAAGATAAAAAAATTATATATTTAAAATGACCTTATTAAAAGAAAAGATTTTTCTTCAACGAGCAATCTTTAACTCTTTACTTTTTCAGAGACCTAATTTCATGAATTAATTGAGATTTTAAGATTCTATAATAAACTAAATGATATCGATCTCAAATTTTCTTAGTTGTAATAGACTTTCGAAATATTTAATTTTATAATTTTCAAGCCGAATTCTTCCATAATATTAATTTTTTCATTTATACAATTTACTCGCTAATTATGATTAGTTTAGAAAGAAAAAAGAAATTGTAATAAAATTAATGATTATAGTCCAGGGATTAATTTAATAAGAGAAAAAAATATGTAAAACACATTAAGTTGAGTACATTATTTTATTATATTAAAAATTTATTTGTAATTTATTATTCAATTAATTCAAAAGAGAAAATCATTTAAGATGACAAGTCAACATCCAAGAATTAATAGAGAGATGAAAACTATTAAAACAATGATTGATCTGTTTTGTAAAAATCATCATAATTCGAGAGATGAGCTTTGTGTCGAATGCAATGAATTATGGCAATACGCAAAAGAACGATTGAATAGATGTCCATTTCAAGAACGTAAGAGTACATGTGCTAAATGTGTAATCCATTGTTATGAACCACAGATGAGAGAGAAAATTAAGAAGGTTATGAGGTACTCGGGACCTCGTATGATATTACACCATCCTTTTCTAACAATTCATCATATTATAGATGGACGTAAAAAAGGTAAAAAATTAACAAAAAGAAAGACTGATTAAAAATAAACTGTTTTGAAGAAGTTTAGATAAGAAAGAAATAATATTTTCCTCTATATTTGTTAGGAATTTCGTGAATCTATATCATTGATGAAGCCAAGATAATTTCAAAGATTAAAATGAAGAACTTAAGATAAAAATGTTAAAAATTTTAGGTTTATTTAAATTATAACACAAAAGAGATCAAAATTATGAAAGATACAAAGAAAAAAGTTAAAAATAAGGAAAAAACCTATTTTCAAATAGCTATAGAACATCTTAAAAGTAAAGATTATAATAAAGCAATAAAGTTTTTTAATAAATCATTAAAAATTACCTCAAATAATTGGATGGTATGGAGTAATCTAGGTGCCACTTATCAGAAATTAGGCAATTATAAAAAGGGACTTGAATGTTGTAAGAAAGCTATAGAAATAGATCCTAAAAATAATTCGGTCTGCTATAATCTGGGCTTAATAAATTATAGACTCGAAAATTATGAAGAATCAATTAAATGGTATAAAAAAGCCTTAAAATTAGAACCAAATGATACAAGTTCACTATTCAATCTTGGTATTGTTTATAAAATAAAAGGAAACTTAGAAAAAGCAATAGAAAATTTTGAAAAAGTATTAAATTTATCCCCTAATAATTTGAAAGCATTAAAAAATCTAGGCTTACTTTATAATCAATTTAACGCATTTAATAAAGCAATTGAAAAATTTGAGAAAGTTATAGAATTAGATCCTGGTGATTATAAATCATATTTTTATTTAGGAACTTGTTACCTTAATTTAGATAATGATCAGAAGGCTCAAGAATATTATGAAAAAGCTTTGGTTATTAATTCACAACATATTAAATCTCTTTTCAATTTGGGAGTAATTCAACTAAACCTTGGACAACATGAAAAAGCCCTTGAAAGTTTTGAAAAAGTTCTTAAAATTAAACCCGGTTTAAAAGAAGCTGAGAATTATATAACTAAAATTAAGAACTTCTTCAAATAAATTATTTAAAGTAAAAATATCTGTTTACCATAGTAATATCTCTTATTTTTTCCAATTTAATTTGATTATCAATTTAATAAAAAATCATTGGTATCTCTACTTTTCAAATAAATTTCCGATTATAAAAGTTTAAAAAGGAAATTTTGATCCTTTTACTTTAAAATAGATTCAATAATTTTAAAAATCTTAAAAGGGGGCTGAAATAAAAGAAATGCCAAAATTAAATTATAAGTTAGTTTTAATGCTTTCAATTATGGTTTTTTCGATGGGAGCATTCTTTCTTGTTAGAGGAGTAGTTTCGGTTTCAGTAAGATCTGAAGTAATATCTGGACCAAAAACTTCCCAAGGAGTGGATCTAAACATCATTGTTACTGATCAACAATTACCAGGAGTACAAAATGTAACGCAAGCGTTTTTAAATTCACCATTAGGACATGGAGTCAACAGTGTTACTGTTTTATCTTCAGGTACTAATGCAAATGATCAACTTACTACATTAATGACTGCAATGGCAGCAGGTAGTACTACTTATGATGTTATGGGATTAGATGTTATTTGGACAGCACAATTTGCAGGTAACGGATGGATAATTCCACTCGATAGCTATATAACATCCGGATCTTTAGATGATATGAATAATTTTGCAGGTGGTATGGTCGATGCCTGTACCTATAATGGACATTATTATGTCTATCCTTATTTCATGAATTTAGGCATTCTTTACTATAGAAAAGATTTAATGGATCAAACCTTTGGGATAGGTAATTGGTCAGAATCAGATTTTGGTACATGGGAAGGATTAAACCAAACAGCTAATTATATACTTAATAATGAAACTGGTACTCTAACAAATCTTAATTTAGTGGGTTATGTCGGGCAATTTGATAATTATGAAGGAGGAACAATAAATTTCTTTGAAATCGCTGGGAGTAATGGTGCGACTGATCTGATTTCAGATAATACAGTGAATATCGCTAACAATACAAAATTGGCAGATGCAATGACATTTTTCCAAAATTTAGTGCCTCCTCAATACACCGGAGTTCAAGGAACACCTTATATAATACCAAGAAATGGACTAATAATGGATGAAGGATCCTCTGTAAGTACTTGGGCTGAGAATAATTCAATATTCATGAGACAGTGGACTTTTGGTTATGCAGTCTCGAATAATTACAAAATGGATTTTGGAATTGTTCCTTTACCTCACTTTCAAGGTGCTTCTAACTATAAAACGAGTTGTGTCGGGGGATCAACTTTAGCAATACCTACATTTATAGATAATGCTCACAGAGCAGCAGCAATTAATCTTAGCAAATTTTTAGGAATGCCAACCGCCCAAGAAGCCGAACTAAAGGTAATTTCAAATTTTCCTGCTTTAAAATCAGTATATAGCAATCCGCCAACTGGATATGAATGGATCTCAAATTGGACTAGTCAACTAGATCAAACGCTTTCAAGACCACTAGAATCTAAATATCCATTGATTTCAACAGCAATATCAAACGATTTTAGTAATATTCTTAGTGGTGGAAAAACCGTTACTCAAGGTTTAAATGATATGCAAACAATCATCGAACAAATACTTAAACCAGGAACACCTGGAATTTTTACTTTAACAACTGATGCGGAAAATCCAGACAGTGATGGAACTTTTCATCTTACTTGGACTTCCTCTGAGTGGGCAGAGAATTATTCCATATACATGTACAATAGAGTTATTACAAAAATAAATCAGAGTTTAACATTAATTACTAATCAAAGTGCGAATTCACCTTACCTTATCACTGGGTTAGATATTGGAGAATATTATTATGTTATTGTTGCTTATAATGACCTTGGTAGTACTCTATCAAATTGTGTTAAAGTAACAGTCGAAAAACCTAGTTCTGTCATAAATATTCCGGGATATAGTGAAATGATAGTTTTATCTATTATCACCGTTGTATTATTGATTTTAATCTTCAAAACACGTAGAAGCAAGTATAAAATTAACCGATCAGTACTTCAAGTTAAATTTTAAAATGAAATAAACTCGATAATTTCCGGCAAAGCGCATAGGGCATAGAGCATGACGCATAGCGTTTTTGAGGGGTGAAGCACATCTTGCAATCGTCACAATCCGTTGCACCATGCCCCATGCCTACCCTATGCCCTATGCTCCATGCCCTATGCCACTTTTTATTTTCCTTTATATACCGGTTTACGCTTCTCTTTGAAGGCGGCCAGTCCTTCAAGCCGATCCTCAGTCGGAATGCAAACCCAGTATGCGTTGGATTCGATGGCCAGGCCGGTGTGCAAATCGGTTTCCAGACCATAGTTGATGGCATACTTGGCCTGTTCAATGGCCACCGGGCCGGCTTCGCAGATCATGGCCGCCATTTTTCGGCATTCGCCCAACAGATCTTTCTGCTCGCAAATCTTGTTGACCAGCCCGATGCGCTGGGCTTCTTCAGCGCCGATACGCTGTCCGGTAAAAATAAGTTCTTTGGCTTTTCCGCGCCCGACCAGTCGCGGCAACCGTTGGGTGCCGCCGGCGCCGGGAATGATCGCCAGACGGGTTTCCGTCAGGCCCATGGTCGCGTTCGTGGCTGCAATCCGAATATCGCAGGCTAAGGCAAGCTCGGTGCCACCGCCAAGGGCGATTCCATTTACAGCCGCAATCACCGCTTTGTTGAGCTGTTCGATGGAGGTGAACAGATTGCGGATGGTAAAAATATATTCTTTCACCTGATCCGGTGACAGCGTCGCCCGCTCTTTAAGGTCCGCTCCCGCACAAAAGGCTTTCTCACCGGCCGCGGTAATGATGACAACCCGTATGTTCGGCTCAAAGCGAAAAGAATCGATCTGATCACGCAATGCATGCAGCATGGCAAAATTGAATGAGTTCATGACCTCCGGACGGTTTAAGGTCAATGTGGCGACACCGTTCTCTTCTTCCATCAATAAAACGTTATCACGCATATATTCCCTCCTGCGGCATGAAACTTATTTTGGTATTTGATCCCTATTATCCATTAAACTTCGATGAATTTTACTTGAAAATAATAATGAATTCAATTGGAAGCTTATTTCTCCTCGTACGCCTCGTCTTCTTTGTACCCGTATTTGATGCAATTTCGAGGTCGCGGAGGAGCATGCGGGCGATTATGATGATATTCGGAACCTCTTTCTCTGAGCGAGCGCTCGGTCATATTGTTATTTTTAATGGAATCAGCCGTCTTTGTCAATAGCTTTGTGAACCCGGTTGTTTATGCGAAATTGGAAATAGTTTGTTATATTTCTAATAGTTAGTTAACACAATCACATCCGGCTCCGAAAAACTTGACAATCCAAAAATGGCTATGCTATTCAACGATTGAGCGCTCGCTCAGTTTACATTGGGGCTTGCATTCGTGCGTTATGCGCTATAGAAAATAAACGGGTTCAAAAAAAGGAGAGTGATATATGAAAGAGGCAGTCATTGTGAGTGCGGTGCGTACGCCTTTGGGCAATTTTAACGGAACGCTGGCCAATTTGGGGGCCACTCAGCTGGGCGCCCTGGTGATCGACGAGGCCATCAAGAGAGCCGGCATCCCCAAAAAAGAGGTCAATGAAGCCATCATGGGAATGGTATTGCCCTGCGGCTATGGACAGAATCCGGCAAAGCAGGCCGCCGTCAAAGCGGATTTGCCCTGGGAAACAGAATGTCTCACCATCAATAAGGTCTGCGGCTCGGGCCTAAAAACGGTGATGCTGGCTGCACAGGCCATCCAGCTGGGCGATGCAGATATCGTTGTAGCCGGAGGCATGGAAAATATGAGTTTGGCACCCTACTATCTGGAAAAGGCCCGCTTCGGCTATCGCCTGGGCCCCGGAAAGCTGCAGGACCATATGGTGCACGATGGTTTATGGGATATCGTCAACGATTTTCACATGGGCATATCCAATGATCTGTGTTCAGAAAAATACAACGTCAGCCGTGAAGATCAGGATCAATATGCCGCCGAATCTTATCGCAGAGCTTTGGAATCCATCAACGCCGGAAAATTTAAAGACGAAATCCTGCCGGTGGAGATTCCGCAGCGCAAGGGTGACCCGGTTCGATTTGAACAGGATGAATGTCCGCGGGAGACCAGTTATGAAATTTTAGCAAAGATGCCACCGGCATTTCAAAAAGATGGAAAAGCCACCGCCGGCAATTCATCAATCATCAGTGACGGGGCCGCTGCGGTTGTGGTCATGTCCAGGGATAAGGCCAACGAGCTGGGCTGTGATATCATGGCCACCATCCGCTCCCAGGCCTCAGCCAGCCTGGAAATGAAGTACGTTCTGGTGGCCCCAAATTTAGCCATCCCCAAAGTCCTGCAAAAGGAGGGCATCTCCCAGGATGCGATCGACCTGATTGAGATCAACGAAGCCTTCAGTGGTTCGACCGTGGCGGTATTAAGAGAACTGAATCTTGACCCGGCTAAAGTCAATGTCAACGGCGGCAGTGTGGCACTCGGGCATCCCATCGGGGCCAGCGGTTGCCGGGTGCTCGTGACCCTTTTATATGAAATGATCAAACAGAACAAAAAAACCGGTCTGGCCTCTCTGTGCCTGGGAGGCGGAGAAGCCGTGGCGATGATCGTAAAGAGATAATTGTTATTCGTTATTGGTTATTGGTTATTCACAAATGAATATGCCTTACCGATTGACAAATAACTATTCACCAATAACACATAACTGTCACAAAGGAGGAAAAAGATGACGATAAAAACATTTGGCGTTATCGGTGCCGGTCAGATGGGCGGCGGGATTGCACAGGTTGCGGCGACGAGCGGCCTGGAAGTCGTTATGAATGACATCAAAACGGAATTTGTTGAAAAAGGCCTTGCAAGCATCGCAAAGATCTTGAGCCGCGGGGTCGAAAAAGGAAAAATGTCAGAAGACGACAAAAAC
>JARRLT010000020.1:0-20464 GCA_037386725.1 Promethearchaeota archaeon | reverse complement strand
AATATTGGTAATTACAGTAGTATTTTATCTTTGGTATTCAGGATACACGTTGCAAAGGAAAGGTTTGATATTAAGAACTAATTTTACTCCAAAAGAAGTTATGGCAATAACACAAAACATAATCAAATGTGAACCAATGAACCAATATAATATATCCTTAGAATTTGCAAAATAGGAATAAAATCCTATAAGAGTTCCTAATATCATTAAAATAGGTGCAACTATTGCAATACCTAGAAAAATATAAGAAAGTAATGTTTTCTGCTTTCCTTGTCCTTCGGGTATCAACTTATTGTTAACCTTCATAGCAGCACTCTCAATGCTGGGTCTAAGAAAAATTATTTGCAAAAGATTCCATCCGAAATAAGCTATAATAAATATAGGTGGTAATAATACGTTCCATCCAAGAAATTCAATCGGTATCTGTTTATATGAACCAAATAGGAAGTAAAACGAGAGGATTACGAAGCTTAAAATCAAAATAATTCCAAAGATTATGAGTTTCCTCTTTCCTAAAATTTTTTCTGAAAAGAGATACTTCTGTAGTTGCGGTATTAATCCTAATAGGGTTAATATTATAAAAGCCAAAGATGTTGATGTTGCTAGATAAAGAACAACATCACCAATTCCAGTAATGTGGATGAGACTTAACATTGCTATAATTAGAGCGGATATAAAAAATATTATGGTGTATAAAAGATGGCTATTATCAAAAAGCTTATAGAAAAATCTACTTAAAAAAGATTGAAATTTTTCAACAACAGCAAATTTCTTTTTTGAATTTTTGCTTTCCATATAAAACACCTATTGCTTTTTATCTGTTAATTTATAGATATGTAATCTTTTCTAATTTAAATTAATTTGGCATAAAACTTCTATTATATTTTGAAATACAGAAAATCAAGACCTTAAAATTTTAAATTATTATAGAATCTGATTTTAATAAGATTTTTAAATTTTACTCTAATATTCTTCAAAGGTAATAAAAAATTTAAGTTTTCAAAAAACAAAAGTCAATATAGAAAATATTTTATTAGCTAAATACTTTAGTTAAAATTAATCCATGAGTAAATTGATAAATCATTCTTGTATTATCGTTGAAAATTTAAAAAAATATTATGGAGATATCAAAGCAGTGGATGATATCTCATTTAATGTTCGATTTGGAGAAGTTTTTGGTCTTTTAGGTCCAAATGGAGCTGGAAAAACAACGACTATTAAAACAATACTTGGTTTAATCGAAGCTACTGAAGGGAAAATTAATATTTTAGGGATTGATTTAAAAGCAAATAGAGTGTTAATTAAGAAAAGAGTTGGCTACGTTGCTGAAGATCCTTTAATATATAGATACCTTACAGTAAAAGAATTATTCAATTTTATTGCATCAATTCGAAAATTAAAAGGGAAAGAGTTTACAGAAGATTTAAGGTATTATATCGAAAGTTTAAATTTGGAAAAAGAATATAGCCAGATAATCGACACCTTATCTCATGGTAATAAACAAAAAGTTCAATTAATAGCTGCCATTCTTCATAAACCAGATTTATTAATATTAGATGAACCTTTTAGCGGGTTGGATTCGAAATCAATTAAGATTGTAAAGGAGATCTTAAAAATTCAAATTGAAAAAGGAATATCAATAATATTTTCAACCCATATATTAGGTTATGCCCAAGATCTCTGTGATAGAATTTGTATCATTAACAAAGGCAAAATTGCTGGAATAGGAACTTTCAAAGAACTTCAAGAGAAAATAAAAGATAAAAAAACAAATTTAGAGGATATATTTCTAAAATTGACTGAAGAAGAGAAGAAAATTAATGAAACTATAAAAAATTGGAAAAAGGATCACAAAAGAAATTGATTAGACATGAATAATGAATTGTTAGAACTGTACTCAATTGCTAAATATACATCTCAAGAAATTTTATTAGAAGAAAATATCCAGAACGCGGGTGCAAGTACTTCGATCTATTTGGAAAACTTTAAGAAAAATAAGAGATCCCTTCGGATTCAGATTGTAGTAATGAAAATTTTTTATGCATTTTTGTTTAGTATCTTACCGATTATCCCGCTTCTCACTTTTTTTCAAATAACTCAAAATATAGGAATAGTAGATTTTGAAATTTTGATTTTTATTGGTTGTTTTATCTTTTCTGTATTTTTTCTTTTGCAGCTATTTAACTTAATTTTAATGGGTATGATTAATGTTACAACTATAATGTCTGGAAAGATCTTCCATTGGTTTGAAACTTTACCTATTTCTAAACAAAAGATGCAAAAGCTCGGATTTATAACTATGTTTCGAAGTTTGGATATACCCATATTAGCCTTTGCTGGAGTTTTTCCTGTAGTAATATTAATTGGTACTCTAAATATTATACTATTTTTGGTTTGCTTAGGAATATCAATAATCAATACGATATTTTCATTTTGTGTTCTTATCTTAGTAGGGAAAAAACTCACCAAGGCAATAAATATCAATAAAGGAAATAGTAAAAAAGGACTTCTTATAAGAGCTATCAATCTTTTAGGTTTCATAATTACTACTTTAGTTAGTGTTTATTTAGTTCAATGGGCATTCAGTCAGATAGGGTCTTTAGTTAATATTTTAGCAACTATAAGAAATGCAAACATCCTAAACTTGTTACTAAGCTTAATGCCATATCCCTTAAATCCCAGTATCTTAATTTCGATTTCTATTGATCCTGTAAATATCCCTCCTTGGATTTTACTAAACGGTATAATAGGTTTTGCACTATTCATAATTATTACTTATTATCTCTATGATAGAGCAGTAAATTCCATAAATCAAGTAATTTCTTCGAAATTTGAGAATCAAAATGTATCAATTCAAGAAGAAAAAGAAATTGAAATTAAAACAACAAATCCTGTAATTTCTTTTTTAAAAAAGGATCTTACTATAGCTACTAGAGATATACAAACATTAATGGTGTTTGTTATGCCTATTTTTGTGTCCTTTGTATTTGTATTAGCATATTTGTTTGGAAAATCTGGGGGACATTTGATATTCGAGGCTGAAATATATTACTATTGGGTAATTCAAATTTTGTTTCAACCTTTTGTTGCCTGTTTATTGGTATATGGGTTATTAAATACAGAACAATCCGGGGAAACAATTATCTCTTCCTTACCAATTGTTCCTCGAGATCAGGCAAAAGCTAAGTTAATTTTAATCTTGATAATTCAGACAATAGCAGTACTTGCACCCTCTCTAATCTACATAAATGATTATAAGTTCCCCTACATCGTTATGGTAAGCTTTCTGGCACTTCCTTTCGTATTTATTTTCCTATTATTAATTTTCCTTTTAAGAATTTATTTTTTTGGAAAAGTAGGTGATTATTATGTTATTGAAGAAGTATTTCCTGAAAATAAATTTCAAAAATGGGCTATTATTTTTATTTTTGCTTATGCACTATCCTTTTGGATGATAAGCGATCTATCATTATTTATTCGTTACCGCCTTATTGAACTTATGCTATTTACCTTGATCGTAACATGCATAATTTCTTACCTTGTAATATTAAGTTTTTTTAATAAAATGTTTCCTACAAAAGAGCAATTAAATAAAAATGTTGGAAATCAAAAGAGAATGAAAAATAGTTTAAGTGAAAAAGTAGATTTTGTGCCAAAAAAAGATTTGGATAAAAAAGTGGATATATCCTATAGATTCAAACATCCATGGATCTCTATAGGAGTATTTTTGTTGGCATTTTGGTTATATACTTATCTATTCAACGGTTACATACTCAATTCCTTAATTCTATATCTGCAAGGGCTTATTGGGAACGATAGATCTCTAGTTGTACTCTCTCCTATTATAAGTGTATTTCTACCATTGATTTGTGAATCCTTCTTTTTCTTAGTTATAATTCGTAAATTAATATTTAGCAAAATTAGATCCAAAAAGGAATTTCATACTTTTATAGGGTTAGGTTGGATAACTTCAAAAAATACTTTTAAAAAGTTGATTCTTCCAGTAGTACTTGCTATTGTTCTATATTTTACATTTAGTGTATCGAGTTCCCTTAATTTTTATTTATATGTACAAACTATTTTAAATAGTATGTTCTTTTCCATGTTTTCACTTTTTATTAATTATCTTTGGATAACATTAGCTTTCCAAGGGGTAGTTTTATCTATCTTAAATTCAAGATTTAGTATGGTAAAGTCAATACTTTTAACATCTGTTTTACTTATCATACTTAACCTCATTTCTGGATTTGTGACTATATATTCTATTAGCTCCTTATATTCCATAATTACTTTTTTATTTCTATATTTTCTTATAGGAATTTTAGTCAGTTACAGTTATTTAAAAGGTAGAAATATAATTATATCCACTTTAATTTGGTTTATAACAATTACTCTGTTTATTTATATCCCTGTATATCTATGATACTAAGTTTATACAATCTAAGAAATTTTTTTGCACATAAAAAGTTAAATTGAATATAAAATAGGAATACAAGAAAATTGTAATAGGGATTTATAAATTTAAAAATTATAAATTTTATTAAAAAATAGACATTATTTTAATAACGTGGGATAATTTATTTTTTTATAAATAAAACAGAGGCTGTATCAAAAATAGAGTGCAAAGAATTAGATGAAAAGGAAAATAAGGAATTTAAAACCTTTGAACAAATCTGTTTGGATAAATTGAAAGAGATAGGAATATCTACAGCAAAAAAATGGTCAAAAGCAATGGGATATAAACATGCTACATGCTTGAATAAAGTAATACGAAGAATAAAAAAGAATATGCCCGAAAAATTAAAAATATATAATGATAGGACACCTAAGCAATTTGAAGCTTTATGAGTATAGTTTAATCGTAAAATTTTTTCCTTAGTGATTGTTGTAAGTTCTCATTCTTTATCTTCTTTAATGAATATATTATAAAATTGTTCAGTATTCAAAAAAAGTATTTATTTTTACCTGAGAGATATAACACACATATATCTTAATAATTGATTTAATAAACTATCTATTTTATTAAGAAAATAGGTTTTATAAAATTAATCACTTTTTAGTTTAGAAAAATAAATTGTTAAATTAAAAATGACTGTTAAGAATCTAAAAATTGTAATAGGTCAGATTAATCCAATCGTAGGGTATATAGACTATAACTTCAAGAAAATAAAAGATGTAATTTTACATAATCAGAATGCTGATCTTGTTATTTTTCCAGAAATGGTTTTGTGTGGATATCCTTTACAAGATCATATTTTAGATCCATTAATTCAAGAAGAAAATAAGTATTATATAAATAAAGTAAAGGAATTGGAAACGCAATCAGCGATTATATTTGGAACTTTTACACAACCTGAAGAATTGAAACAAAAAATACAGAGATTTCATAATTCCGCTATTGTAATAAAAAATAATAAAATTATCCATCTAGAGAATAAAAAATTATTACCAACCTATGATATTTTCGATGAGCGCCGTTATTTTTCTTACGATGATAAATTCAATCCTGTACAGATTAAAGATACTAAGATAGGTATTTTAATATGTGAGGATATTTGGGACGATGTAAGACATTATGAAACAAATGTAGCAAAGAAACATGTAGAAAATGGTGCAGAATTATTAATTGTTATTAATGCTTCGCCATACCATATTGGTAAATTTCAGATAAGGAAAGATATGGTAAGTAAAAAATCAAGGGAACTTGAAGTTCCAATTATTTATGTTAATATGGTGGGAGGATTAGACGAAATTGTCTTTGATGGGAGAACTTTTATTACTGATCATAGAGGAAAAATAGTCTACAAAGGTAGAGCTTTTCAAGAAGATGTTTGTAAAGTAACACTAGAGTTTGATAATGAAAAATTTGTTAATATAATATCTGAAAAAGAGATGTTTATTGATTTAGATTGGCGTGAGGAGGTTTTAGAAGCATTAAAACTCAACCTATACGATTATTATCATAAAAGTGGAATATTTGATGGAATTGTATTAGGCCTTAGTGGAGGAATTGATTCTGCGTTTACAGCTTATATTTGTGCCCAATCAATTGGTCCAAAGAATGTAAATTGCATTATGATGCCCACAAAATATACATCTCAAGAAAGTCTTGATTTATCCAAGTCATTATGTCATAATTTAGGAGTAAATTATATCATTCATCCAATTGATTCAATATTTCAATCATATGAAAATTCTTTACAAGATGTACTTGGAGAACTTCAATTTGATGTTGCTGATGAGAATCTACAGGCAAGAATTCGTGCCACTATTTTAATGTACTATTCAAACAAATATAATTGGTTACTAGTTTCGACAGGTAACAAATCAGAGATAGGAGTTGGTTATTGTACCCTCTATGGTGATACAAGTGGAGGTAAAAATGTTCCTGGGGACCTATTAAAAGTACAAATATATGACATTTGTAATTGGATAAATCAGACTAAGGAAATTATCCCAGAAGGAATAATTGAACGCCCTCCAACAGCAGAACTCAGAGAAAATCAAAAAGACAGTGATTCCTTGCCGCCCTATGAGACTTTAGACCAAATATTAAAAGAACTTATTCAAAATGGAATTGGTTCAGAGTACAGGAATCTTAAAGAAAAAGGATTTGACAAAGAAACAATTAATAAAGTTAGAAAACTATATTTGAATTCAGAATATAAAAGACGTCAGTTAGTTCAGACTATAAGAGTAAGCGAAAGCGCTTTTGGTATAGGTAGAAGATATCCCGTCCTTAAAAGAATAGATTTAACTAAAGAATTTGAATAAGTAGTTTTTACCAATAGATTTCTTTTAAACTACTATGATATTCATTTAATGATTTTATTGATACTTCTTTTTGTCTTACCTTTTCTATCGCATCAATAATTGCTCTCGTTAATTTCAAATCAACGATTACGGGAATATTATAATCAACAGCCATCCTTCTTATTTTATAATCATCCTCCATGATAGTCTTAAATTTCTCATCCGTAGCTTTAGGGAGAGGTATGTTAATTACCATATCAATATTCCCTTCTTGAAGACAATGTTTAATGTTTGGGACTTTATCTGCTTCTTGAACCTTATACAACTTTACAGCATAAACTCCATTTTGTTTTAGAACCTCTGAAGTGTCTTCAGTAGCGAAGATTGCAAAACCTAACTTTACTAGTTTTTTTGCTAATGGAATAACTTTTTCCTTTAATTCTTTACCACCAACAGAAATTAAAATATTTCCACCTTCTACAGGAATATGCATTTCGGCTGCTTCCATGGCTTTTAATAAAGCTTCTGGTAAATCTTCTCCTAAACAAGCCACTTCTCCAGTACTGGCCATTTCAACACCTAGGATAGGATCAGCACTATCTAATCTCATAAATGAAAACATCGGGGTTTTAACGCTAACATAAGATCCTTGGGGCAAATTCATTATCCTTTGAGGGATTTTTTCTCCCATAATTACCTCAGCTGCCAAACGCATTAAATTAATACCACGTGTCTTAGAAACATAAGGCATGCTTCTACTGGACCTCAAATTACACTCAATTACGTAAACATCTCCATTTTTTACAAGATATTGTATATTAAATGGTCCTTTAATTCGAAGAGCAAGAGCAATTTTTTTAGTATACTGCTTAATCTTTTTAATTGCATTATTTGAAATTGTTTGTGGAGGAATTGCCATCGTTGCGTCTCCTGAATGTATTCCAGCATTCTCTATATGCTCAATAATAGCTCCAATAAATACGTTCTCACCATCACATACACCATCGCATTCTACTTCTCTAGCTCCAGTAAAAAATTTGGTTATCACAACGGGATATTCTTGAGAAACAGAAGCTGCAAGATCCAATGTGTTTCTCAGAGTTTCTTCGTCATAAGCAACTCGCATTGCCGCTCCACTTAATACGTAAGAAGGTCGTACTAAAACGGGATATTCTACTTGTTTTGCGAAATCAAACGCATCCCTTTTTGTTGTTAAAGCCTTCCATTTTGGTTGTTTTATATCGAGATCATCTAATAAAGAACTGAATTTCGCTCTATCTTCAGCCATGTCTATTCTGGATGCATGCGTTCCTAAAATATTAAGATTTATTTTTTGAAAAAATTCTTCATATTTCTCAAATTTAGCGGCAAGGTTGTTAGCGATTTGTCCTCCTACAGAAACCACAATCCCAAAAGCTTTTTCAAGTTCACAAATATCCATTACCCGTTCTCCAGAGATTTCTTCAAAATATAACTTATCTGAGATATCGAAATCAGTTGATACTGTTTCTGGATTATAATTAATCATTATTGCTTGATTTATCCCTTTAATTCGCTTTTTAAATCCCCATAAACAATTTACAGAACCCCAATCAAATTCAACTGATGCCCCAATTCGATAAGTCCCTGATCCAAGTACGATAACTTTCTTTAATTCTTGTTTATATTCAATTTTGTAATCGATATCATGTTCATTCGCTGCATAGGTTAAATAAAGGTAATTTGTTTGAGCTGGCCATTCTGCTGCAAGGGTATCAATTTGCTTAACATATGGAAGAATTTTATATTTATGTCGAAAATTTCTAATTTCAGTGGTGCTAAGAGTCATAATTTTTGCAATTTGACCATCGGAAAATCCATATCTTTTAGCCCTTTCTAACCAATACACTTTTTCTTTTTTATTTACCCTCGCAAAATCAAGTACTGACAATTGATTTTCAATATCTATTATATGTTTAATTTTATAGAGAAACCATTTATCTACGCTTGTTAATTGATTTATTTCATCAATTGAAATGCCACGAGAAATTGCTTCAGCTATTCTAAATAATCTTAGATCAGTTGGATGCGATAATACATATTTCAATTCATTAATATCTTGAATTGGTTCCAAATCATTTCCAATAATTCCTTTCATGCCGATATCTAACATTCTAATGGCCTTTTGTAAAACTTCTTCAAATGTTCTTCCGATCGCCATAACCTCACCAACAGATTTCATCTGACTTCCAAGATGCCGATCAACCTTTTGAAATTTAGTAAGATCCCATCTTGGAATTTTTAACACTAGATAATCTAAAGCTGGTTCAAAACAAGCAGAAGTGACCTCAGTAATTTTATTTTTTAATTCGGGAAGGTTATATCCAATAGCTAACTTAGCTGCGATATAAGCTAATGGATACCCAGTTGCTTTCGATGCTAATGCTGATGAACGAGACAATCTCGCATTGACCTCAATCACCCTAAAATCTTTTGAATATGGGTGAAGGGCATATTGAATATTACATTCCCCGATGATTCCTAAACTTCGAATGACACGAATAGAAGCAGAACGAAGCATATGATATTCTTCATTGGTTAAAGTTTGACTCGGGCTTACAACTATACTTTCCCCAGTATGTATACCGACGGGATCAAAATTTTCCATATTACAATTTATAAAGCAGTTGTCCAAAGAATCACGAACAACTTCATATTCTATTTCTTTCCATCCCCAAACAGATTCTTCGATTAAAATTTGATTGATTCTTGATTGTGCTAATCCCTTTCTTGCAATTCTTTCAAATTCTTTCATATTTCTAACTATACCGGACCCTCTTCCGCCTAAAGTATAAGCCACTCGAATCATTAACGGAAAACCAAATTCTTTAGCTACATTTATTGCATCAGTAAATGAATTAACGGCTTTACTCCTACACACCTTCGCATTCGCATCTAGCATTTTTTTAATAAAGAGATCTCTATCTTCTGTAGCTTGTATCGCTTCGATGGGAGTCCCTAACACTCTAACATTATATTTTTCTAAGAGTCCGCTTTCGTACAGTTCAACTCCCACATTTAACGCAGTTTGACCGCCAAAAGATAAAACAATTCCATCAGGATTCTCTTTCTTAATCACTTCTTCAACATATTTGACATTTATAGGAAGTAAATAGACTTTATCTGATAATTCTGGATCAGTTTGAATTGTAGCAATGTTAGGATTTATAAGAATGGTTTCAATGTTTTCTTCTTTTAATGCTTTCAATACTTGACTTCCTGAATAATCAAATTCTCCAGCTTGACCTATTCTGATACCTCCAGAACCTAAAACTAATATGAATCAACCCTTCATTTGAACCATCATCTAAATTAATGAGGATTTCCTTAAACCCTCCTTTTTCAAAATCCTTTATACAAAATCCGTGGTTTTGTGAGGTAATATAGCAGCGTTTAGTGTTCACATCAATAACAGTTTTATTTCCTCCCCGATGGCCATATTTTAATTTATATGATGATCCTCCAGCAGCGATTCCGATAATTTGGTTCCCCAAACAAATACCCATAGTAGGAACTGAAGCACTTATTAATTTTTTTGCTACTTCAATTGCGTTTGTGTATAATTTAGGATCTCCTGGACCATTAGAAATAAGAACACCATCAGGATTTAAGTCGAATATTTGGTCAAAATTATAGTGATAAGGAACAACTAAAACCTCAAACTGTCTTTTAATCAAATGTCGTAAAGTATTATATTTAATTCCTAAATCTAAAACTACAACCTTCCCTTTCGGGTTTTTAGGTGTGTAGACTTTAATATCTTTCACAGAAACTTCACTGGATAGATGCCTGAGATTAGGATCTTCTATATTTTTTACTTCTTCCTTAAATTTATCTAAATCAACATTCTCTCCCTTTTCAAATACCTTAAGAAGACCTAATTGTACACCTTCGTTTCTTAATATTTTTGTTATGGCCCGTGTATCAATCCATTCGATACCAGGTACACCCTCCTCAAATAAAAATTCATTTAGAGATTTCACACTTTCATAATGACTCGGATTTTTACAACATTCGTTTACAACTAACCCGTTTAATTTTATAGAATCAGATTCAAAATATTTCGTGATTCCAAATTCATCTTTTTCCCATGCTGGGACTCCATAATTTCCAACTAACGGATGAGTCATTATTACAATTTGTCCCTTATATGAAGGATCAGTAAGAGTCTCATTATATCCGGCGCCAGTTATAGTAGTAAATACTAGCTCTCCAGTTACTTTCTTAGTAGCACCAAACCCTATGCCTTTAAAATATCTACCATCTTGGAGCATTAATATTGCTGGACGTTCCTTTTTATATTGCATATATCATTTATTTTTATAACTTTAACTTTCTAGATTCTAGGGATACAACCATTTTTTAATTTATTTATTCACTCCTAAATAAACTGGAAAGATTTTTTATTAAAAACTTCAAGAATTACGACATTAATATAATTTAAACAAAATATATAATTCAATTTTTAAATTAGAAAAATAGTCTTCTATTAAACTTTTTTAGAAATATTGTATCAAAATTCTTTTATAATACAAGAATTTCAAAAATTTTGTATATTATAATTTATTCTTCTCTTTATTCTTAATTGCTTCTTTAATGAATGAGAGATAAATTGGACTTGGAGAATATGGTCTACTCTTGAATTCAGGGTGAAATTGAGTCCCAACCATAAAATGTGTTTCTCTGTCAAGCTCTATACTGTTTATAATTTTACCTGTTTCATCTGTACTTGATACTCTTAACCCTTTTTCTAATGCTTTTTCATTTATAAATTTTGATTGTATATGATACCTATGTCTAAATCTTTCCTTTATTATATCCTTCTGATAGGCTTCAAATAATCTTGTCCCCTCTTTGACATAAATATCAATTGCTCCTAATCGCATCGTTCCACCTTTTTCTTTCACATCTTTTTGACTTTCAAGTAAGTTAATGACGGGATACGGTGTGTTAGGATTAATTTCTGTAGAATGCGCTTCTTTTAGTCCTAAATATTTTCGACAGAAGGCAATAAAGAATAATTGAGCTCCAAAACAGATACCTAAAAATGGAATTTTTTCTTCCATAGCGTAAATTGCTGTTTCGATCATTCCTTCAACAGCTCTTTCACCAAATCCGGGAGTCAGTAAAATGCCATCACAATCTTTTAATTCTTCGCTTATGTTTGTATTTTGTGTTACATTAATCATTTTCAAGTTTGCCTTATAACCTTGATGAGCGGCTGCATGTTCAAGAGCATCGTTTATTGAAATATAGGAATCTGTAATATTAAAATACTTTCCTGGCATTGCTATTGTGATTTCTTTATCAGCACTTTTGAACAAACTTACTGTCTTCTTCCATTCAGAAAAATTAGTTACTTGACTATAAGAAACAAGTTTAGCTTTTAAATCTAAATTTTGGCAGAGCAAATCACCTAAATTTTGTTCTTCGAAAAGTAAAGGTAATTCGTAAACAACATCCAAGTCAGGATTTGAAATAACAGCCTCTTTTGGAATGTTTGAAAAAAGTGATATTTTTTCTTTAATTTCCTTCTCTAATGGTTTTTCACTTCTTCCGATTAAGATATCAGGCTGAAGCCCTGCACTTTGTAACATCTTAACAGAATGTTGTGTTGGTTTAGATTTTTGCTGTCCTACCGCATTTGAGTAAGGTATTAATGTTACGTGAACAAATACGGTGTTTTTCTTAGGTAATTCTAACCTCATCTGCCTAAAAGCTTCAAGAAATATGCCTTCTTCTAAATCTCCTACGGTTCCACCACATTCAATCAATAATACATCAAGGTCTTCTTTTTCGGCAATTTCAAACAATCTACTTTTTATCATTCTCGTTACATGAGGAATAATTTGGACGGTACGACCAAGAAATTTACCCTTCCTTTCACTTAGAATTGTTGATAGATAAATTTGTCCTGAAGTTATATTATTTGAAGGATGTATTGTAATACCTAAGAATCGCTCATATGTACCAAAATCTTGATCAATCTCACTTATTCGGTAAATCCTCTCATCCGATTCTGGAACAGGTTTGAAATCCCAAACCTCTTCTGTGATAAAGCACTCACCATGTTCAATCGGATTAAGTGTTCCCGGATCTACGTTCAAATAGGGGTCTATCTTTACAGCAGAAATTTTAAAGCCACGGAATTGAAATATTTTACCGATACTTGCTGTTACAACCCCCTTACCTATTCCACTCATTACTCCACCAGTTACAAACACAAACCGACAATTTGGTGCCATTTTTATAACATTTTTATTGATTATTCTTAATTAAAAATATTGAATATTAATCATTTTTAATAAGCATTTTGAAAACCTTTTTAAAACCAATAGTTAATAGTTCTTAAATATCTTCAGATATAAAACTTGGTTTTGATTAAATAAATCTTAACTAATCTTCAATTAAAATAATTAATATTTATAGTAAGGATAATTGCATTATTAAAGATACTTAAAGAAGTAAAATAGGCGATCTTCCGACTATTCTTATTTTCCTTTAAATTTTGGCTCCTCTTTTGTTATCAGGGATTTCATTGACTCCCGAAAGTCGTGTGTTTTAAAGAGTTCTCTTAAACCTTCATTTTCCAAATCTAAAGTTTTAGATAGAATTTCTCTAAAATACGAATGCATAGTTTTTTTCATTAGTTTAATCGATAAACTTGGTCCCTTTGGAGGAATTAACTTTAAGGCTTGTTCTTTTGCATATGGTATTAATTCTTCAGGAGATAAAACCTTATTTACTAATCCTAATTCCTTTGCTTCTTGAGCCTTTATTTTCTTCCCAAAATATAATAATTCCTTGGTTTTTTGAAATCCAATATAAAAGGGAAGAATAAAATCAGCAGCAAATTCAGCCATAACTGCCCTTTTTATAAAGTAGAATCCAAACCAAGCATCTTCCGACATATAAATAAGATCTGCTCCCGCAAGAATCATAGTTACTCCTGCTCCAACTGCTAAACCATTTACAGCTGCGATTATTGGTTTTGAAAAATCCCATAATTTTAAACATAATCTTTTTACTGCAATATCTGTGAGATCTAACTCTTCCATAATCTCCGGAGGCAATTTTGTGTATAAGTTCATATTGAAATAACCTCCAGAGGAAAAAGCACCTGATCCTTCGGCACCGGTAATAATTAATACTCTGGCTTCATCATCTTTTTCCATATGGTCTAATACAGTTTCTATTTCCAAGAATGTAACAAAACTCATCGCATTCTTACGTTTGGGCTTGTTTATTGTAAGAATACATATTCCGTTTTCTAGTTTCTGATATTGTACATCTTTTATGTCTTCTATATTCAATATATCACCGATGTTATTTTCATGGAATAATATAATATTGGATTAGTTCTAAACATATATAAAAATAATATTAAAAGGTTATTAGGAAAAAGATATCCAATTTTGTATCAAAATGAATTTAATTTTAGAATTCTTAATTCATAAAATAATAGAAAAAATAAAAGAAAATGAAGATATTTATTATTTAATCTAAATAAGGAATTACACAAAGAAAGATAAAAGTTTCATTAGATTTGTTTTGCATGCTATGGACTTCATTAGGGGGGATAAAAATAACATCATCTTTATTCGCTGTAAATACTTTTCCTTCATTATTTACAAAATCTGCATTCCCTTGAAGAACATATATATGATGCTCCCATGGATGATCATGTAAGCCTATTTCCCCACCAGGTTCAATTTCAAATCGTCGAGTGGCATATCTTTCAGAACCATCTTGTTTAGTAATTAACCAGCGAATGGTCGTCTTTTTTGAATCTGCTTTCGTAACTATTTCTTCTTTTACTTCCTTGTAATTTTTCTTTATCAAAATTTTAAAACCTCGTTTTTAAATCATTTTAAACAAGCGTCTAATTGTTAAACTCATTATGTATTGCTGCATTTGCCGAGTACCCCCACCTATCTCTTGAATGCGTGATATTCCGAGTAAATCTTCCATTAACGTGTTATCACAAGCACCAGCTCCTCCCATTAGATTAGCACATTCATAACAAACTCTTTCAACTAATTGAGCACTCTGAGATTTCATTTGAGAAGCATTAGCGACAAGAGATAAGTTTAGATTTTTAGGTAATTTGCCGTTGAATTTTTCCATTTTCTCATCGATCATTTCACTTAGATATAATGCTGCGAAAGTCATATTCATTGTCTTCGCCAATTGATCTGATAAAGGAAATCCAACACCTTGATATTTCAAAATTTCTTGACCGAATTGTTTTCTCATATTAACATATATTGCTGCATGAGATATTGCATTCCATGCTTCTGCTAAATTTAAGAATACAATCCCTAGCCTTTCTAAATTTAGACCCTCAAATAAATGATCTCGCCCATCCCCTGGAGGACCTAAAACATATTCCTTTGGAACTCTTAAATTAGTAAATGTTTCTTTCCCTAAATGTATACGCGGAGTCCATGGTATATTAACCCGTTCTACATTCCATCCATCCCAAGAGGTATCAACCAAAAATTGTGCCATAGTATTTCCATTATCTTTTTCGGTACATGCATAAACTACCGCCCAACCCGCTTTAGGTCCGCTGGTTTGAAATATCTTTTGACCATTAATAATAAAACTCCCATCTTCCTGTTTCTCACAAGTAGTTTCCATATGTACCGCATCAGAACCCCTTTCTGGCTCAGTAATGCAAATACATCCCACTTTTTTACCTGTAACCATCTCTTCTAATGCCCTCAATCGAACTTCTTCATCTTTATGATGAAGAATTAACGGGTTAATGGCTAAAACAGTAGCACCCATTCCCATTGTCATTTGAGGATCAAAAAAATCAGTAGCTAAAGTTCGCATAAATTCCGCAGTCATTCCATTGGGCTCAAAGTTTAACCCTAAGTCCTCGAATTTATTTACACGAGTCACAAAGCCTTCTTTTCCAATATCTGGAATCCATTCATAGAAATCTTCAGTATGGTCAATATTGTTTTTATTTTCATATTTCACAAAAAATTTCTGAATTGAACGCAAAAAATTGAGGTGATCAGGATTTAATATACCACTGAGGTTAAAATTTAAAAAAGAATAACGATTTTTTAACGATAACTTATCTAATATCTCTTGATTAACGCATTGCACTTTTCCTCTCTTTCCAGTCATTTTTCTCAACTCATTTGAATTTTAAATATTCAACTAAATTAATTTCTATTATTGATTAGTAAATATTTCGTAAGTTTGCTTAAAATAATTTTANNAAAAAAATTTTTATATTTTAATTTTGTATTCTCATTATTATTAAGGTCTTGATGATCGTAACACTTTTTTATCAATCTTACCTACAGAAGTAAGGGGTATATCTTTTACAATTTCAATTTCTCTAGGAACTTTATACTTTGCTAAATTCTCTTCCGCATATTTTCTGATACTTTCTTGAATTTCCTTAGTATTGGAATATCCCTCCTTTAATAAAACATAAAGTTTCACGTATTCTGAGCCAGGACGATCTGGATCTGGAATCCCCACACATGATGCTAATTCAATTGCGGGGTGCTTATTCATCTTATCATCGACCTCCACTGAAAAGACTTTGTAACCAGACACAATGATCATGTCTTTCGTTCGATCTACAATTCTTAAATACCCATCCTTATCCATAATACCTACATCCCCAGAAAAAAACCATCCCTCTCTTAATGCATTTTCCGTTTCTTTAGGTTTCTTCCAATACCCGTGGAATATTTGAGGGCCTTTAATCGCTATTTCCCCAGCTTCTCCAATAGGCATTTCTTTAGTTTTATCTTCCGTATTTACGATTTTTACAATAGTATTCGATGCGGGAACTCCAACGGTACCAATTTTTCTTGGACCTCTATAGGGATTCATGGTAACGATTGGAGACGCCTCTGTCATTCCGTATACCTCTAATAATTTATGTTCACCAACTATTTTCTCAAATTCTCTTATACTTTCCGAAGGAAAGGGGGCAGCACCAGAAACATAAACCCTAATAGAACTCAAATCAATTTCTTTAAATCTTGGTTCTTTTAATAACATTAAATAAAGCGTTGGAACATTAACCATAATAGTTGGTTTCCATTTTTCAATCAGTTTTACCATATGCTTTGTATCACGAGGATTAGGGATAAGCAATTGTGTTGAGGCAAATGAGATTGCGCCCAGATTCATAAACATTCCAGCAAGATGAAAGAAGGGGAAGCCTGAAATAAAAATATCCTCACCCCTTTTTGCGTCAACTTCCCACCAATGAATTACTTGATGAATATTAAAAACTTCATTATAATGGGTTAACATCGCTCCTTTTGGAGGACCGGTTGTACCTCCCGTGTATTGTAAAAATGCAAAATATTTGTCGTAATAACTAACTTAACTGAAGTTTTTCCAGTATTTAATGCTTTTCTAATAGTTTCTTCATAAAAAGAATCCATTGTAAGGATAGCAGATGCATCACAATCAGATAATTGGTATATAACTTCATTTGGTTTGAGCAAGAAATTTATACCAGAAACTACACATCCTACATAAAAAGCTCCATAAAGAGCAATAATAAATTGAGGACAATTAGGAAGATTTATAGCAATTTTATCTCCTTTTTTCAATCCTTTATCTATGAGAAAATTAGCAAATGAAATAACATTTTTCTCGAAATCTCTATATGTAGATGTTGTCCCCATAAATTCATAGCATATTGAGTCAGGATAATCTCTCACAGATTCTCTTAAACTATCAGCTAATGATTTAACTTCCACATCAAGTTCTGGGTTGATTTCGGGATCATAAGATTTATACCAAAATTTTTGTAAATAAGGTGATTTTTCTATTTCCATAGTTATCAATTTTCGAAATTTTTTACTTAAATAAATCGAAATTTCTAAATATCATACAACTAGATAATCAACTTAATAAATTTGACCTAATAGAATTTAGCAAGTTTTACAAAGAAAAGTAAAGAAGAGGAGACTCTTAAGAAATATTCCTTCTCAAGGAAAAACATCTTACCTCTTTAATTTATTTTGTTAAGAACTTTTTTTCCTTTGGATTATTCATATTTTGAGAGATAACCATTTCCTTTACAGTCATCTTACACTTTACGATATCATCCAAATATTTCAACCAAATCTCTGAATCATTAACTTGTTTCAAAGGAGTCATATTTGTATTGATTCCAGAAAAACCCTATATGCTCCGGTACAAGATGTTTTCAGAAAATGATTTTGAGAAGGTTAGAGGGGGAAATCCAAATAATGCGTACATTTGAGCATAATACTGAACCCGTCCTTTGGTATCCTTTCTGTCAATTTCAAGCGCTTCATAAACCTGCTCATTTAAATCCGCGTATCTTTTTTGAAACGGATCGGGTAAATTTTTGGGGATAGGGATGTCCGGTATTGACGTTTTACCTTCAAGAAGTGCTTGTCTGTTTTCTTTTTTAAAGCGCTCGAGGATTTCACCTGTGGCTACAAGTATTTCCCATGGCTGAGTATTTTTCCAGGATGGAGCACAAAGGGCGTCGGAGATCAGATCTTTTATAGTTTCCTTAGGTACGGGATCAGGAAGAAAGCAACGTATGGTGCGTCTATTACGAATTGTTTCTTTTAATTCCATCGAAACCCCTCTTTATTAAATTGATTTAGCCCTAGTGACTCATATCACATTGTGGTATGAATATCAACAAGGAACAACATCTTCATAAGTATTTAATCATCATCTATCTTGGGGATTAGGGACGCTCATCAGATTATAAGTTGACATGTTTAAGGCATCTTGATATCGAAGTTTTATGCCTCGTAAATCAAGGATAGATGCTCCGGGAGCCTTACATCATATTATCGCCAGAGGTATTAACCGCAAAGAAATATTTAAAGATGATAACGATAGGGATAACTTCTTGGAAAGGCTAGGCGATGTTTTAGAAGAGACCCAAACTTCCTGCTTTGCCTGGGCATTAATTCCAAACCACTTTCATTTATTGTTAAAGACCGGCGCGACCCCGATTTCAACGGTGATGCGCCGGTTACTCACCGGATATGCTGTTTCTTTCAATCGACGCCATCGTCGCTACGGTCATCTTTTTCAAAATCGTTATAAATCGATTCTTTGCCAGGAAGATACCTATCTCATAGAGTTGGTTCGGTATATTCATTTAAATCCCCTGCGTGCCGGCATTGTTAACGATATTAAATCACTTGATAGGTATCGGTATTGCGGTCATGCTGTGATTTTAAAAAAGCGCAAACACCGTTGGCAGAATACGGAATATGTTCTCAATCTGTTTGCAAAAAAGGGTTCGTTGGCCTGCAAGCGCTATCGAGAATTCGTTAAAAAGGGAATCTCTCATGGCAGACGGCCTGACCTGGTGGGCGGCGGCCTGATTCGCAGCCAGGGCGGATGGTCGGTTGTGAAAGCTTTACGAAAGGCTGGGGCCTATATGAAGGGCGATGAACGTATTTTGGGAAGCGGTGACTTTGTAGAAAAGGTCTTGGCACAGTCCGAGGAAAGACTCAAGCGTAAATATCGACTGAAAGCCGAAGGATTTGATCTTGACAAGGTCGTTGACCGTGTATCGGAATTAACGGGTTTAAAACGTGATGAGGTACTGTCTCCGGGCAAATACAAAAAAATTGCGGAAGCCCGCAGTATCGCATGTTATTGGGCCATGCGAGAAGTCGGCATCAGTCAGATGATTTTGGCGCAAAAGTTTTCCATTTCTCAACCGGCAATAAGTCTGGCCGTTAAACGGGGTGAAAAATTAGTTCATCGTAATAACTATTTGCTCATTGACTTGTAACAAAACAGCAGAGCATTCGATAAAGGGAGGGGAATAATAGGGACATTCTATGATTTTATGCCCTTCATTGGATAATATGCTGAAGCCTTGAATAGCAATGGTAGAGGGACGGGTTGGATTGACAATATTACCCTAACTGAACGTAAACAAAACCGAATTTTTCTTTATCAGCACTTTTATCATAAACAGAAGAATATAGTCATCTATCAATGACAACATGTCCTCATTGCAGTATTGAGGTTCGTTTGAGGGAACTTCGCCATCAGGGTTTATTAAAGAGTCTCAGAATTTGCCCAAATTGCGGCGGCAGTTTCACGGTTGATACCGATACAAAATACAGGCAAGCTATTTGTTTATTTATTGCACTTATTTCGTTGGCTTTTACTATGTTACTGTACTTTAGGGGATCAAATTGGTTGATCCCTGCACTTGTCAGTTATATCTTTTTGGGCGTGATTATTTATCGGGGTAACAAACAATTATATTTAGTTCCCTATCAAAAAGATGAAAGGTCAAAATAAATACGAAAAAAATTCTGATTCACATAATAATAGAGTTTCTTGTCGTGGTTGCTATCATGTTTAGCTTGGGGGTAAAATGAATCATCAATACAAAAACGTTTTTATATTTTTGTTCTCAATCTGTTTTATGTTTTTGGTTATAACCAGTTATGTTTCAGCAGAAGAATCAACCAATGCAGATACATCGCTTGATGAGAAGAGTTGCGAGAAAAAGAAAAATCTTATTGATCAAATATTATGTTATACAGCGCTTGCAACAAAACTTGACGATGTTTCGATATGTGATGCAGCCTCTCACGAAGGAGTGAGATACCAATGTTATGCGATTTATGCCGAGCGGCGGTCCAAACCCGACGTTTGC
>JARRLT010000019.1:0-14145 GCA_037386725.1 Promethearchaeota archaeon | reverse complement strand
GAGTATCGGTATGCGAAAAATGGCTGAACGAGATGCGCTAGTTAAAACTCTTACTGCAGTAGAGACTTTAGGAAGAGTAAATATTATTTGTTCAGATAAGACAGGCACCTTAACAAAAAATGAGATGACTGTCCGAAAAGTGTTCCTCGGAGGGAAAGAATACAATGTGGAAGGAGTTGGATACACTCTGGAAGGTAAGATTATAGAAGATTCTGGTCAATCTATTCAATTAGATGATAATAAATATCTAAAACGATTTTTGGAAGTATGTGAATATTGTAATAATTCTACAGTCAATCTTCGAGAAGATAGTCCAAAAAAGACAGATGTGATTGGGGATCCAACAGAAATTTCATTGAAAGTTCTTGCGAAAAAAATGGGTTTAGAGGCTCAAGTAGAAAAATTAAATGAAATTCCCTTTAATTCAGATAGAAAAATGATGTCAGTAGTAGTTAGGTTGAATGGAGAATTATATTCGCTAATAAAAGGTGCTCCAGATATATTAATAGAGAAGGCAGGAAAAGGATTATATGATGGAGAAATAAGAGATATTAAGGAGGTTAAAGAAATATATCTTTCAAAAAATATTGAATTTGCTAAGAATGCATTACGTGTACTGGGAATTGCATATAAACCATTAACAGAAAACTACTCCGAAGAGGAAATTGAACAAAATTTCATTTATATGGGATTAGCTGGTATTATTGACCCAGCTAGAGATGAAGTAAAGAAATCTATTGAAGTGGCTAGAAGCGCGGGGATTCGAACCATCATGATAACTGGAGACCATAAAGTTACTGCAATTGCAATCGGGAAAGAAATAGGGCTTTGATATTTTCGCACGAGTTACTTCAGAACATAAATTGAAGATACTTAAAGCTTTAAAACAAGAAGGAAATGTGGTTTCAATGACTGGTGATGGAGTGAATGATGCTCCCGCCGTAAAAGGAGCAAATGTGGGAGTTTCAATGGGTATAAAAGGAACAGAAGTCACTCAAGAAGCCTCTGATATGATTTTGCTTGATGATGATTATTCAACCATAGTCGCTGCAATAGAAGAAGGAAGAGGGATCTTTGAAACTACTAAAGGATTCTTTAGGTATATGTTAAGCACTAATTTTGATGAAATATTTCTAATTCTTACGGCTTATATCGTAATGAAACTTTTTATGTTTATTTTTCTTGCTCTTCCCATAACACCCATCCAAATACTTTGGTTAAATATTGCAACTGATGGAATTCCCGCAATGGTCTTAGGATTAACCCCTACAGATCCAGATGTAATGAAAGATAAACCACGCGAAGGATTTTCATTAATATCGGAAATAAAAGGCCCTGTTCTTTTACTTGGGGTCTATACCTCAATAACGGATATAACACTTTATTTATTACTATGGGGAATATTAATCCCCGCTTGGACAACTGCTGGAATTGATCCCGCGTTAATTAATGGTGGGATGTTTTTTGGAGTTTCTTTCACTGCTACAGAATATAAAATTGCTTTAGCTCAAACCATCGTTTTTACAAATTTAGTGGTATGTGAATTATTATTTGTATATTCTTGTACTTCAAATACTAAACCTTTTTGGCATTTTCCAAACAAACATTTATTCTGGGCAACTGGCCTCTCATTTATATTGCAATTAATAATAGTTTATACTCCTTTAGGTATCGCATTTAGTGTTATTCCCTTATATCACCCTTTTTATTGGATTGCGATCATTTTAGGGGGATTCAGTGTATTTGTTGTAGATGAAATACGAAAATGGAGAATAAGATTAAAACGAGGAATGACTAAGTTTACCAGTACCAAAAAATTATTTAAATAATTAAAAATATCTGGAAAGCAGACATTTTATAAAAATAAACTTTCTAATATCTTGATTTAATTAATTTTAAATTTTTCTTATAATTCTATTAAATATTCAAAAAAGTTGATTTAGAAATTTCAAAATAATGAATAAGGAAAAGGACTATGAATATATCTGAAATAATAAAACAAAAAACAGAATCAGGACAAACAGTACTAACTGAATATGAATCAAAAGAATTGTTGAAAGAGATTGGAATTAAAATTCCAGAACAACAATTAACTAAAACTGAGGAAGAAACTGTAAAAATTGCGGAAAAAATGGGTTTTCCAGTTGTAATGAAATTAATGGCCGAAGATGTTGTTCATAAATCTGATAGTGGAGCAGTGAAATTAAATATCAAGAACAAAGAAGAGGCAAAAAAGGCATATAAAGAATTAATGGAGATCCCGAGTGAATCAGAAAAGAAAATATCTGTTCAACAGATGGCTTCAGAACCTATTGCTGAATTAATTATAGGAATGACAACTGATAGACAATTCGGCCCCGCCTTAATGTTTGGAATTGGAGGGATTTTGGTAGAATTGTTAGAAGATGTTAGTTTTAGAATTGCTCCTATTACAGAATATGATGCGAAGGAAATGATTCATGAAATTAAAGGATTTCCTTTATTAGATGGATTTCGAGGGAAACCAAAAGCAGATATTAATGCAATTGTAGATGCATTAATGAAAATCTCAAATTTAGTCATTGAACATGAAGAAATTTATGAAATGGACTTAAATCCTGTCTTTATCTATAAGGATAACCTAATTTGTGTTGATGCCCGAATCATCTTAAAAAAAGACCAAGAAGAGTAAAAAAATATCTTATTTTTTCCCATTTGTACTCTTTTTATATATTTCAATAGAAAAACCTCGTCCTATTATCAAATATCTGAGAAATATTTTAAATGGATAAGTGTTAAGTAATCTTAAGGAAATAATTCTCTAAATTATTATACTACTATGATAACAGAAACTTCAGATCAATCAAATATCACAGAAAAAACACTTAAGAAGTATAATTTAGATGATTTTCCTGGATTGAATGAATTTCGAGAATTCACTGTTCGTGGCCCCATCGAATTTTGTATAGAAAGAGCTAAATTGATGACAGGATTCTTAAAGGAGAAAGGAGGATTAGATTATACTGATCCATTTACAAGACAAGCGGATATTTTAGAACATATTCTCAAAAATAAAAAGCCAAATATATTTCCTAATGATTTAATTGCAGGATCAAGTACATCCAAAAGAAAGGGAGTTTTATTTTATCCCGAATTTATGGGTTTGAATATATGGCCAGAGCTTCTTTCCCTTCCACTTCGCGAAAAAAATCCTTATATTATTACTACTAATGAAATCTTTAAGTTAAATGAAGAAATCTTACCGTTTTGGATGGATAAAAGTGTACCAGAATTAGTTAGAAAGAAAATGGGGGAAGATGATATTGCTTATAAACTTCATGAAAAGCTCTTGTTTTATATGATAAGCAAATATAATTGTCAGAGTCATACAATCCCTAATTATGAATTTGTTCTTGAACAAGGATTAGAAGGGTTGATTACTAAAGCTAGGCAAAAATTAGAAAAAATAAAAGGAAGAGAAAGAAATTTTTATGAAAATCTTATTAAAGTTTTAAAGGCAGTGATTATTTATTCTGATAATTTAAGTAAAGAAGCAGTAGCACAAGCCAAGGAGTCTAATGATGAGAATAGAAAAATGGAACTCGTAGAAATTGCCGAGGTCTGTAGAAGGGTTCCCGCAAAACCAGCTACATCATTTAGAGAAGCGATTCAAAGTATATGGACTTGTATGAATGCTTTATATCAAGAACAAAACAATGTGGGGTTCTCGATAGGGAGAATTGATCAACTCCTAAATGAATATTATCTAAACGATTTGAAGAAAGGCAAAATTAAACGAAAAAGTGCTATAGAATTATTGTCCCATTTCTGGCTAAAAGTAGGTGACAATATTCCAATGGTACCTGAAAGTGGAGAAAGCCTCTTCGGCGCCACGGGATCAAATCAAGCAATAACTATTGGCGGATGTACAAAAGAAGGTGAAACTGCTGTAAATGAAACTACATTTCTTTGTTTAGATGTAATAGAAATGCTTAAGGTAAGGGATCCGAACCTAAATGCTCGAGTTCGACCTAATGATCCTCCTGAATATACGAGAAGATTAGCGGAAGTGATTATTAACACGGGATCGACTCCGTCACTTATAAATGATGATATCGTTATCCCTACATTAATGAAAACTGGAATTTCAGAGAGGGATTCAAGGGATTATGCGCAAGTTGGGTGTTTGGAACCAAATTCTCCAGGACGTCAATTTGGTCACACTGGCGCAATTCTAATTAATATAATGTCTGCCCTTGAACTCGCGTTACATAACGGAGATACCTCTCGATCGAAAAATGTGGGATTAAAAACGGGAAATCTTAATACATATAAGGATTACGTGAGTTTTGAGAAATCTGTAAAGCTTCAATTAGAATATATAATTGAAAATGCTGTTAAATTAAATAATAAATGCGGAGAAATCTATAAGTATGCACATCCTCAACCCTTATTATCTTCACTATTTGAAGGACCCTTAGATAAAGGTCAATCTTTATTATATGGAGGGGCTAAATATAATTCCTCTGGAATTGCCTTTATTGCCTTAGCAGATTTAATAGACTCATTATATACAATTAAAAAACTCATATTTGAAGACAGAAAATTGACCTTTTCAGAACTAATGGAAGTCTTAACAGCGAATTTTGAAGATAATAAAGATCTCTATACTTTTATTATAAATAAATTAGACCACTTCGGAAATGATGTTGAGCAAGTTGATGAAATCGGTATTGAGTTGATAAATTTCCTTTATAAAGTTTGCCGAAGTAAAGAAAATTACCGAGGAGGATTTTATAACCCTGGTTATTGGTCAATGACGATCCATAGTGGATTTGGAAAAATTTCAGGGGCTTATCCCCATGGAAAAATGAGAGAAGAACCTCTTACAAGCGGGTTAACACCATTTTCAAAAACTCAAAAAAATGGATTAACTGCCGTTTTTAATAGTCTAGCACGTGTTAATGATTATAATATGCCTAACGGCATGGCATTGAATATAAAAATCAATAAATCTCTTTTTGATGTTTCAGAAAAGATTAATCTTTTCATAGACTTATTTAAAGGGTATTTTGAGGAAGGAGGAATGCAAGTACAGTTTACAATACAAAATGCTGAAACATTAATTGAAGCAAAAGAGCATCCTGAACAATATCCCGACTTAATGGTTCGAATCAGCGGATACACCGCATATTTCAATGATTTAAATGAGCATATGAAGGATGAAATAATTAATAGAGCCCTTATGAAAATTTAAATTATAAAATCTAATTCTTTGAGCGAAAACGAAATTATGAAAATAAGTAACAAAATTAAAAATTGGGTGTATTTAGTTCTTTCGAAACTCATGCTTGGCTATTCAACTAGACAAATGATTAAATTATCTCAAAAAGACATTACCTTCAAGAAATTAATAGGTGATTTTCATGCAATCATTAAAATATCATCGGAGGACGAACTACTTAATAAATTTATTCAGTTCAAAGGAAACGGAATGATTGAATACTTCAATGGAAGTGAAAGCTTAGACTTCGATGCAGCAATTATATTTAGAACGATTGAGGATATGTTTATATTCTTGAAAAATTACGGAGACATCTACGAAGGTATGTTGGAAAACCGATTTGAACTAAAAGGGAACCTCAATATACTTTTAAAGTATCAATTTCTAACAAATTATTACAATCCGAAGAGAAAGAATATTCAATTAATTTCCGAGAATTAAGGTTTCCTAAAATTTTAAGGTTAGTTCGAAAATAAATTATAAGTTTTTTGGATAATTCCATTTATATTGAACATATGTAAATCAATTCTAACAAGATCTATTTTCGATTAAGAAGATTCCTTCTTTCAGATTAAACATTCCTATAAATTTATATTCAAATTCTGTTATGGATATAATAGTGCATTGATCACATACAATTGTATATATACTAATATATAAGTAGGTTACACACAAGATTATAAATAAATAATGCACTATTGTTTTTTATAATAGGAAATTTAAATTTTAACACATATTTTAATGATTTTTATGCCAAAATTTAGTAAAAAACGAATTAAACGACTTCTAGGCTTATTTTTCATAACACTTGGAATACTCATCGCAATACCAAGTTTTATAGGAATGCTTAGTTATAACAGCCCTACTGTGATAAATAAGGATAACAACAATAATGAAATTGATGATCTAATTAAAATGCCAAACACAGCTTCAGCATATTCTCCAAGTTCAAGTGGAAGTGGAGGTCAGTTCAATATTTCATTGCAAGAATCATATTGGGATAATACTCCAATTACTTTTTCAGATCTAGATGTTTCAAATAAATTTTCAACGCCAGCCCCAAAATATCCAGGATTTAATACATCATTTGTTAATATGACTATAAAAAATATACAAGCTCCTAATAAGAGTTTAACAATTGAGGATTCTGGTACTAGCTCAAATAGACTTACATATCAATATTGGAGTTCATTCCAAATTAAAGGGAGTGGGTATTTAACAAACGTTAGTATTGATATCGAAACAGCTGGATCTACTACATTCTATCTCTACATATATAATTCTACTAATTCTGGAAGTATAATTTATGATACAGATTTAAATGGGGGAGTTGCAATTTCAAGTGCAACTGTTTCAGGGACAACCCCACAGCATTGGTTGAATTTTACATCACTACATTTCTTTTTAAATGCCGATAACAGTTATAATAAAACCTTTTTTATTTCTATCGGTGCAAGTGGAACGAATGGTTTTTGGTATTCAGAAGATCAAAGCAATGGAGATAACACAATCGTTTATGATATTTATGGTTTACGGAATATTGATATGAATTTCAAAGTGGGATTAGCCCCAATAGATAATTCTCCAAATCCTGAAGATATTAATATGGCTATTAATAATATTAAAGTGAATGGCTATAAAAGTATTAATGGTTCTGGTTATTGGAATACCACAACAGATTTACTTTCCGATTATAGTAGTCACGGATTTTTAAATTTTACCATAAATGCTGATTGGTGGGATGTATCTTGTGATATCACAGAAGTTCAAATTAATTACACAAAATCAGATCTATATGCAAATTCTACTTTTATGATTTTGAAAAGTGGTGGAGATATCCAGTGGAATATTACAACTTCTGGAGGATTGAACTATTTCGATAAGAGAATAAATCATACCCAAACAATTAATTACACAATACCATCTTCTTGGACTCAGAGTAGCATAAAAGTTTATAATGGTAGTTTGAGTAATAAGTTTTCACCATCTATACGAGATTTAAATAATGGTTGGTATGATGTTATGGTGAAACAAGGGGGAAATGGAACAAATTGGTTCTTACTAGCAAATTCTACAAATCTTCTGAATAATATCGAAACACGAGTAAATGGAATAAACCTTTCTGAAGTTAATTATACAAACACAGTAAATTTCTATGGCGTTTTTTCAGAAGTCATTTCTAACGGTGAAATTAACCTCACAGTTTACAGTCCGGATTCTTCTGGAAATTATGAAAATTTTAGTTATTACACTAGCACTATTTCCAAAAACACAAATATTTCATTAAGTAGTTGGAATATTCAAGAAAACGCAACAAATTATGGACCCTTCAGAATGCAGGTATTTTGGAGAAATAGTACTGAAGCTGGATTTTTGGAACAGAATTTAACTATAAATGCTGAAACAGAGTTGAATCATTTTGTTCCTAAAGATAGGTATTTTTCTAAAGATATATTTCAAATTAAATTACACTATAATGATACAGGTCAGAATCTAAATATTACAAATGCCAATTTAAAGTATTCCATAAATGGGGGAGTTTACAGAACTGATAACATCACCGAAGTTGGAAATGGAAATTATACAATTGAAATATATTGTAACGATACTCAATTTACAAAAATGGGATTTAACTCGATCCAAATTAATGCAAGCAAAAATTATTATAACTATGCTCTTACTACTTTTAATTTTATCAAGTTAAGAGAAACTACGGCTTTAATTGCGAAAGATCCCGATCAAGTAACCTATTATTCCGATACCCATCTTAACATGACCATCACTTATCAAGATCACAACGGGTCTGCTATTGAAGGTGCGACTATGGATGTATTTGTTAACGGAAATCCACTTTCAATAACCCAGTGGTCTGGTGGCCCAGGGTCATATGAAGCGTTAGTTAACTTTAATAATTCCCTCTTTCAAGGATATGGTAACTTTAATATCAGAGTAGATATAAATAAAACCTACTATGAAAATCAGACCCAAACCTTTTCGATCACGGTAATTGGAAATACTAATGCGAACTTCGCAAAGGTTCCCGATCAAACAACCTATTATTCTGATACCCATCTTAACATGACCATAACTTATCAAGATCACAACGGGTCTGCAATTGAAGGTGCGACTATGGATGTGTTTGTAAACGGAAATCCGCTTTCAATAACTCAATGGTCAAATGGTCCAGGGTTATATGAAGCGTTGATTAACTTTAATAATTCCCTCTTTCAAGGATATGGTACCTTTAATATTAGAGTAGACATCAATAAAACCTACTATGAGGGGCATACTCAAATCTTTTCGATTACTGTAATTGGAAATACGAATGCTGTATTTATAAAAGATCCCGATCTGCCTACATATGATTCAGATACGTATCTTAACATGACCATAACTTATCAAGATCATAATGGGTCTGCTATTGAAGGTGCGGCTATGGATGTATTTGTAAACGGAAATCCGCTTTCAATAACTCAATGGTCAAATGGTCCAGGATTATATGAAGCTCTGATCAACTTTAATGATTTATTATTTAAAGATTATGGAACTTTTAACATCAGAGTAGATATAAATAAAACCTACTATGAGGGTCATACCCAAATCTTTTCAATTACAGTGGTTGGAAAAACTAATCTTAGTTATACAATGAATCCAGATAAAAGAACCTACAGCTCATCTGATATTTTCAATATTTCTGTAAATTTCGAAAATGTTGCGAATAGTTCATATATTTCAGGAGCTTCTGTAACTCTAAAGTTAAATGACTCTGATTACACTCCGTTAAATATCGATTATGTGGGAAATGGAACTTATATAATTGAAATTAATTGTAGTACAAATGATTTCTTTCCATATGGAGACTTTTCACTATTAATTAACTTAACAAAAATAAATTATTATTATAGTTCTACAACAATCATTTTTGGAGTAGCTGGTGAAACAAGTTTAACAATTACAAGCCCATCTCCAGGATCTGTGTATAATTCGCTTGAAACATTTAACATTACTGTTTATTACAATGATACTTTAAGGGATTTAGGAATCTATGGAGCAACATTTACTATTCAAATAAGTGGAAATCCTTATACTCCTATTAGCATAAATGATCATAATAATGGTACTTATGATATTGAATTCAATTGTAGCGATAGTCAATTTTATACTTCAGGTTGGGGTATTAAAAACATTCAAATTACTGCTTCTAAAGCAAATTATTCAGATTCTATTGATTCAATTTCAATACAAGTTAATGGACAAACCGAATTCACAATCATTTCCCCATCTATAGATTTTAATTATGATGCTAATGAATCATTTCAAATACAGTTAACTTTCCAAGATATCATACAAGGTTATTCAGCAATAACAGGAGCTACTATTACATATTCTCTTGATGGAGGAATTACTAATAGAACTGGTGCAACTTACATGGGAGGCTCTTATTATATAACCGTTGACTGTAATGATTCCGATTTCAATTACTATGGAAACAAAAATATTATAGTATATGCTCAAAAACAGTATTATGAAGGTAAAAGTGATTCTTTTTCAATTAAAATAACGGGTTTAACAGATCTAATCCTACAAAACCCATCTCAGGGTTCGACATATAATTCAAGTGAAAGTATTAAGATTCAATTATTCTTCAATGATACTGTTAAAGATGAGGGAATAAGTGGTGCTATCATTAATTACAGTTTAAATGGAGGGACTACATTTTTATGGAGAAATGTTCAGGATTATAATAATGGAACTTATATTATTACAATTGATTGTACTAATCCCGATTTTAATTATACCGGGACATACTACGGATTAAAAAATATTATTATCCAGGCAAGGAAGCAATATTATTATAATGAGACAAATTTACCTCTTAATATTAATATTAGAGGAGAAACAAGTCTAAGTTTATCAAAATCTCCAGATAAGGTATTTTATGCTTCTAATGAGACCCTCAACTTAGAAATATACTTTAATGATACCGCAAGAGATGAGGGGATTAGTAGTGCAAGTATCAGTTATAGAATAGGAAGTAATGGAATTAGAAATGACAATATTCAAAATTTTGGAAATGGCACATATATCATAACACTATATTGTAATGATCTTGAATTATATCCTTATAGTCAATCATTAATCACTGTTTATGCAAACAAAACCAATTATTACAACCAAAGTCAATCAATATCTGTTAATATTAAAGGTCAAACCTTTTTTGAAGTTATTAGTCCTGAAGATAAAGAGCCATTTGTATATGGACAAACTTTCAATATTACGGTTCTATTCACAGATGTTTCAAGAGGTTCAGGAGTAAGTGCTTCAGATATATCCTATATCATTGATGGAACTACCTTTATAGGTAATCAAAATGTTACTGAGATTGGAAATGGATATTATGTAGTTACAATTTATGTAAACGATTCAAGCTTTGTAGGATATGGATATAGAGACATTATAATAAATATAAGCAAACAACATTATGTTAATCAATCAATTACATATACCTTCCTGAGACAACGCCCAACACAAATATCCCCAAGTTATTCTCCGAATTTAGGGTCAGTTCTTAGAGGTTTGAATGTTACTTATACATTTGAATATTCGGATATTAATAGTACTCTAATTTCAAATGCCAATATGCAAATTATTACTGATACATTAGGATTTAAAGCTTATTTACAAGTATATGGTAACGGGACTTTTAAACTTCATATAGACACAACAGGAGTTGAAGTTTCGGCAGTCCCATATAATCTCTTAGTTAATATTTCTGCTTATAAATATCAAACTCAAATTCTCAATTTAACTATAGATGTTCAAGTAATTAGAACGGAGATCGTAAATGTAAATTATCTATCGGAAATTGCACGAAATTCCGGTTTAAATCAAACAGTCAGATTTTATTTCAATGATACCACAAATAATCTTCCCGTATTGAATTTAAACTTTAGATTCAGGTTGGTATACGTTAAAAGTCAATGTTTCGAACTTTCCAAATTACGACTTAAGCATATGTTATGTTAAATTCTATTATCGTGGGAATTACACCAATGTTGGCTTAATGTCAATGGAGTATGATACTAATGGGCTCGCTATTTCTGAAACAAATTCTTCTTTTACAATGTTTGAAGACAACAATATTTGGATGGTATTTAACATAACCGATAAAGAAAATAACAACAGCCTTTTACTAAAAGGAAACGGTGAAACAATCCAATATTTTGTATATTATCAAGATTTAGCAAACTTATCGAATAACGGTATTTTGATAAATACTTTGAGTTACGACGCAAATACATATACATATAAGGGAGTAATTCAAATTTCGGGCCTTCCTACTGGCAATTATAATTTAAGTGTAATCGTTGTAAAAACAAATTATGAAAACAGTACATATAATTTTACTCTAACAATACAGTCAAAACACGAGGTAAGAATTAGAGTACTTTCAGTCGATTCGAAAGTGAAAGGGGGAGAATCATTTAATTTAGCGGTTATCGCAGAATATAACGATGGAAATTCTTGGAATCCATTAACTTCAACTACATTAACTGCAACAATATATTTTGATGGAATTGCCCAAGAGCAACAATTAACTAGAGTAACTAATGCAACAGGAGGAGTCTTATTTACTATTCAAGTTCCTATAGATAAAAAGAATGTAACAGTTGGAATTACGATTAATTCAACATATAGTCATTTAAATGGAATATTTCAATCGCAAACAATTCAAATAATTCCACCTTCTAGAGGACCCCAAATTGAAGACTTTCTTATATATTTCATCTTAGGATTTATTGCTATTGGTGCTGTAGCCGGCTCAGTTGGGATCTATCGAGGAGTAGTAGTACCAAGAAAGCGGGAAAAACAAAGAGTTCTTAAAGAAGTGAAAACTATTTTTGAGGATGCGATAAATCTAGAGCATATTCTCGTTCTTTATAAAGGTTCGGGTACCTGTATATTCTTTAAGTCCTATGGAACTGAAGAAATTGACCCAGAATTGATTAGTGGATTTATTTCAGCGGTTTCCTCCTTTGGAAGAGAAATGGAGTCACAAATGGCCTTAAACGAAATAACGTATGGAGACAAGATGCTTCTACTCGCAGATGGGGTGTATATTAGAGTTGCCTTAGTCCTTGGTAAAAAAGCTTCAATTATCTTACGACAACACTTAAAACAATTTATTAATGCTTTTGAACAAAAATATACTGACATACTTCCAAGCTGGCGCGGACAACTTAAGCCATTCCATGATGCAGGACATTTAGTTGATGAAATCCTAAATACATCCATAATCTTACCTCATGAACTTTCTTACGAAATCAAACAAGTGAAAGGACTTAAAAATCCACATTCACGAGATATTTTAAATGTTGCAATGGATCTCAAGAAAGAATCTGGAAGAAACTTCTTCTTTATTGCGACTTTAATCGAAAAAGCGACTGAAGATACTAACAAAGATATTGCAGAAATCTTTATGGGTGTAAAGGAACTTAGAGATACAAATATTTTATCTCCAATAGAAATATCTGCTATTGAAGAACAGCCAATTTCCCAACAAGAAATGAATTATTGAACAACAAGAAATTGTTTCGGCTCCGATCAGATCAAAAATTGGTGGCAAACTTATTGAGGATGAAAAAACAGCGAAAAAAGAGATTAAAAAACTTGAAAAACGTGCGGATAAGGAAAAGAAATCACTTCATTTCCATGAAGCAATAGATATTTATAAAAATGCTGCAATGATAGCAACAAGTTGGGATTTCAATAGAAAGTTTGAAGAGCTTGAAGATATTATTAGATTAATCCAAATTGAAGACTTAGAATTAAATTTGGAAGATTTTGAAACACAAGCTAAACGTGCCGCAAAGAAGAAAAATTATGAAGAAGCAGCGCAAAAGTATAAATCAGCTTCGAAAATGGCTTCGGAAATCTTTAAACTCGGAGGTGCCAATATGACGAAAGAAGTAAAAAAACTTACAAACAAGGCAAAAGAATACGAAAAATTAAGTCAAGAAAAAACTAAATAATTTTATTTAAATTATTCTTCTTTTATTTTTAATTTTTTTATAATTTTTAAAATTTAGTGATAAAAAGAGAGAAAACTTATTTTTGAAATTATATTACTAAAATAGGTTTAAAAAGATTAGCCAGTTATTCCTTTTTCTGTTATACTGAATACAGCTTCACCTTCTGGTAAATGAGGGGCATCTACAATTTTTGCTACTCTTTGTTCTCCTTTTCCTTTCCTCAAATAGACTCGAATTGTAGATCCATGCGCAACTATATTTCCCCCTGCTGCTTGTAAAGGATTTCCATAAAAAACATCAGGTTTAGATTGTACTTGATTAGTTACAACGATAGATAATTCCGGATATATATCACAAAGGCGTAATAGATCATGAAGATGTTGATTTAAAATCTGTTGGCGAGTTGCTAAGGTACCTCTACCAATATATTCGCTTCTAAAGTGGCCGATTAAGGAATCAACAATAATTATCTTGATATTTCTTTCTTTAATTATATTTGAAGCTTCCTTAATTAGCAAAACTTGATGATCTGAATTATAAGCTCTTCCGAAAACAATATTTTTTAAGACTTGTTTGTGATCAAGATCCAATGCTTCTGCCATCTGTATAATTCTTTCAGGCCGGAAAGTACCTTCAGTATCAATATAAAGTGCTCCGCCCTCTAATCCTCCCCTATCCTTTGGAAGTTGTACGTTTACACATAGTTGATGCATAATTTGAGTCTTCCCGGTCCTAAATTCCCCAAAAAATTCGATCATCGAAGCAGTTTCAACCCCTCCTCCTAATAAATCATCTAATTCAGGACTTCCTGTCGTAATACGAGAAATATTTTTTCGCACTTCCCATAAA
>JARRLT010000018.1:0-23776 GCA_037386725.1 Promethearchaeota archaeon | reverse complement strand
GTAGAGACCCAATGTGCATACCTATGGAAAGGTGAGAGACGGCGACACGGAAAAGGGATTTCAGGACTGATCCCCATGGGGACCACTGGTGAGAGTCATGCAATTACAGAGGCCGAATTTGAAAAGATTATTGGTTCTAAGAGATCCTATGTAAAAACAGCGTTAATGGATCAGAACACAATAGCAGGAATCGGAAATATCTATTCTGATGAAATCTTGTTTCAAGCCAATCTATTTCCAAAAAGAAAGACTAATGAATTAGAAATTGTGGATATTAAAAAACTGTATGATTCAATTCAGTATGTCTTAAAAATAGCAACTGAAGAACTTGTTGATGATAAAAAGTTACCAAAACATTTTATAATGCCTTATCGAGACAAGGATGAAACATGTCCTGTTTGTGGAACTCATATTAAACGTTTAGAAATATCAAATAGACATGGATTCTATTGCCCTAAATGTCAAATAAAGTAATTTCATAATTTAAAACTTAAAATTCAATTTTTTATTATTAAAAGTCATCCAGTCATCCACTTTTTATTATTAATTGAAACAAACATCTTAATTATAAATGAACAAAAATATGTCAAAAAAGTATTAAGGATTATATAAACAAACTTCTAATTAATATTAATAATCAAAATATCATCTTAAGAAAATGGCAGACATCGAAATAGAGCCTACATATATTGGAAAAAATGAAAATTTAAAATTTATTGTTCCAAAAGAGCTTTTTAGTATGAATGCGGGTCCAGCAGAAACGGTAACCAAAGATTTAGCTAAAAAATTTAGCAAATATCTTAGAGGGACATTTAAAGGATTTCAGGATGCTCGCAAGACCAAATATAATAATGAGAACAATACAAAAATTGAGACTCCGAATGGGTTTTGGAATAAATTTGAGAAAAAGGCGAAAGATTTGGGGGTTAATTTAATTGGATATACTCCAGTTGAAGAGGAGTTTGTATTTTATAATCTAAAGGTCTATGGGACTAATGCAATAATTTTAGGCATGGAAATGAAATGGACAGAGATAAAAACAGCCCCAAGCGCTGTATGTGAAATTGAGGTATTTCGAGTATACAAAGAATTGGGCGATGTAACTATTGAGTTAGCAGAATATTTAAAGAGTCAAGGATATAAGAGTGAGGCTCATCATCCCTTTGGAGGGAAATTATTATATGGTCCTCACGCTGTTTCAGCTGGTTTGGGGATTTTGGGTAGAAACGGTCTAATAATCACTCCCGAATTTGGTCCACGACAAAGATGGGGGATTATTACTACTGATGCTGAAATTCCTGAATCAAAGAAAAGCAACTTTGATGAATTAAAAGAATTTTGTATAAAATGTGGAGCATGTGTGAGGGAATGTAAAGGAGAAGCAGCGTTTGAAAATCCGATAATCCATAAAAATGCTCCTAATATTACACATATAGATAGAAGTAAATGTATTCAAAGTATTTTGGAAAATACCTATTGTTCATATTGTTTGAAAGTCTGTCCTCAAGGAAAGAAATAATCTATTCAAACTAAGAATAAATGAATTAAAAATTATTCCAGACGGTGTTTTTCTTTTGAAAACAAATTTAGATGATATTAAATTTTTTCTTATGAATGATCCCCCAAAAAGCTTCAACATTCTTTATTCTGATACTAAATTATCTATTTTTATAATAATAATGATTGTTGACTTAGTTTTATTATAGATTATATACTCTGGAGTATCTATAAGATCAAACTTATATAAGTTGTAACTTTCATATTATATGTAACATAATGTTGTAGGAGGTATTAAAATAAAATGAACGAAAGTAAGAAGAAATCTGTCTCATCATTTCTGGGATACTTTTTACCCGTAAAACCTCTCCCGATTTCAATAATCGGGATATTTGGTGCCTTAACATTTATATTAACAACTATGATTAAAATTCCAACCATAGCAACATCTGGATATTTTAATGTTGGAGATATTGGAGTTATGATTTCAGGGATCTTATTTGGACCAATTGTGGGAGGTATGGCTGGAGGTATTGGATCTTCACTTGCAGATGTATTTTCCGGTTATTCAAATTATGCAATACCAACTTTAATAATAAAAGGAATGGAAGGGTTCATCGTAGGATTAATTGCAAATCCTAAAAAGCATTATAATAAACCGGGGATAAGAGACATTTTAGCAGTGATTGCTGGAGGATTTATAATGGTATTTGGTTACTTTATCGTTGAAATTATCTTTTACAATCTCCCTAGTTCTTTATCAGAAGTACCGGTTAATTTTATACAGATGGCAGCGGGAGTTATTGGTGGATTAATTTTTGCTTTTTCTATTCGAAAGAACCTTATTGTTAATATGAATCAAGTGTTTGAGAAAGTTTTCATCCTTGAAACTAGTCATTCTAAATTTGAGGAAACTTACCAACAAACTTAAATAAAAACAATTGAAAATTTTTATTATTATAAAAATCTATTTTATTTTATAATTTTAATTTAAGAGAAATTCAATAACTAATTAATCTTTTACTTTCAGTTGAAGTCAGTCTATGAAGAAAAATTAGTTCTCTTTTTGTAATTATTCATTAGGAGCATCAGATCGTTATGGATATGAAGAACAAGCCCAACTATTGGCTATTATTTAACCAATTATCAATATCTAATTCTCATACTTTATGATCTCTCTTATTAATTTCTTAAATATTGATATATACTCAAATTTTCAAGATTAAAGCCTTTTAATATAATTTAAAAGAAAAAAGTATGAAATGATGGAGTATATATTTGAAATATTCTTACTTATTTGGTAATAAAATTGAACTTCCAATATTTAAAAAGGTGTAATCTATAATGGAAAAAAGATATATTCCACTTTTGATAATCCTTGGATTTTTAGCCATTATTATTATTACTGCTATCGTAGCTACTTTTTATGGAATTCCGGTTATAGCAGTAAATGAATCGGGTATTTCAATTGCATCATTTGATTACTGGTCTGTAGGACATTTCCTTTGGGGTGTTGCTTTATTTGTAGTAGCATTTACGATTGGCTGGATAATCCACAATTTAACAGGCAATTCTAGTGATCCAATTAACCACCCTGATTATAAAAAGTTTGTTCTTTATTGGGTAATTATTCTGATTCTTGCTGGTCTCTGAAGTTTCGATCGCCACCGGTTCCAGATCCAGCGCGCGCAAGATCTGACGATAGGACGGATAACCGGGTTCGCCCAGTGCCACCCGGTCGCCCGCATCGAAAAGCGCCGTGAAGGCAAGGATGAAAGCGCCTGAAGAGTTTATCAATTTCTAATTTTATTAAATCTAAAAGAACCCGATACTATTAGATAATGTCCTTCTTGTTACCCTAATTATCATAATTTTTGAATTTAGTTGAGATCCAAATTTGAAAGTTCATTAAAATAAAGTCATTAAGGTTTCTAAAGCCTTTAAAACTTTTTTTCCTTTTTTAGTAATTGTATAAAGAACAGTTTTACCTTCTTTTTTACGCTGAATTAAAGAATTAGATTCTAATTCTTTTAGATGCTGGTAAACTGCTGGAAGTGAAATTTTTCCCAACATTTCTTTAATTTTACTCCCATAAATACCTTTTTCACTTGCAACAGAGATGTGAGAGAGGATTTTCAATTTGGTGCTTAAGATGCCCATACCCGCAGTTTTAGTTCTAGAAGATATTGCCTCTAAAACATAAGGTGTTTTAAGTCCACTTCCTGTTATCAATGATACGATTTTTTCATTTCTTTCTATTTCATTATTTTGCTGTAGAAGGGTTAATCCTGCTAAAGTTAAAGCAGAAGCAGGTTCTACCAAAAGACCCTCATTACGTGCTAATTCTTCCGTAGAAGTAAGCATTAAATTTTCAGGAATAGATATAGCTTTTCCTTTACTTTCATTGATAGCCTTTATGGCTAAATCCTTAAATTTGGGATCCTTTACAATGATTCCGCTAGCATAGGATTTGAAACTTTTAGATTTTTGTTCCGCTTTATCAATATTTTTAAAACCATTTACTATGGGAGATAATACTTTCGATTGTACGCCGACTAATTTTGGAAGTTCTTCTATAATTTTTGCTTCAAATAACTCTTTTAATCCTTTCCAAATGCTCACCAACAGCCCTCCACTTCCCATTGGTATGATAATCCAATCTATGGCTCCAATTTGTTTAATTATTTCAAAAACTATTGTTTTTTGAGCTTCAAGTGTTAATGGATTTAATTCTGGTGTCGCTTGATAAAATTTTCCTATGTAAGATGGTTTATCAGCTTCACTTATTGCATCATCAACAGTATCTCCAATTTCTTGCAACTCTGAATTATAAGCAATCATTTGAGCTTTTTTTCCTATATCTATATTTTTAGGAATAATATTCAAGCATTCCATCCCTTCTAGAGATGTATATGCTGCCATTGAAGCTCCTTGATTTCCATTCGAGGCACATATGACGCTCTCAAAATCCCAAGATCTGGCATGGGATGTTAAAAGCGCAGCAGTTCGATCTTTAAACGAATTTGTAGGATTTTGGGTCTCATCTTTAAAGAATAAATAATTTAAGTTTAATAATTCACCTAGCTTTTTTGATTTTCGACAGATAGTACCTCCTTCTCCCATTGTTATTCGGTAATCTGTATTAATGGGAGGAAGACAAAAAGAAAGATCCCAAAAGGATGATATAATTTTAAAATCATTAAATTTATCCTTAATTAATTTTATACCTGGATTATACCATAATAAACCCCCACAATTAGGGCATTTATGTAGAATAGAAGTTACTTTTATCTCAGATTTAAAAGAATAAAGTTATTTATTTTTGTTCATAAAATCTTCAATTTTGTTATATACCGTTTCTAATAGTTCTAAGTCTGGTAAGAACGTTAATCGAAAATGACCTTTTCCATATTCTCCGAAACCAGACCCATAAACAGTACATACTCCTGTTTCCTTTAAAAGATCTATGACAAATTCTTTATCATTTTTCCATTGATGGAATTCATTTAATTCTATACGGGGAAACAGATAAAATGCCCCATCTGCATTAACAGGTTGAATTCCTTCAATTTGTCTTAATCGCTTATAAGAATAATCTCTACGTTTCCTTAATTTTTGTACTAACTCTTTGGTATGAGTACCTGGATTTTTAAGTACATTTAATGCAGCATATTGAACGACCGAATTAGAACATAATCTTGCTCTAGCTAATTTTGCAATACTCTCTTTTAATTCACTCAATTTGTCATTTGGATCATGAAAATACATATATCCTAATCTCCATCCAGTAACTAGATGAGCTTTTGAAAAACCATTTAATCCAATTATCGGAACATCATTACTAAGAGATGCTGGAGAGATAAATTCTTTTTCATAAGTAATCTGATCATATATTTCATCTGAAAGAATTGGTATATTAAATTCTCCTGCTAGATCAATTACTTGTTGTATTTTTTTCCGACTAAAGATTCCCCCTGTAGGATTATTTGGAGAACAAATTAAAATGGCTTGAGTTTTTTCAGAAATCTTCTTCCTCAAATCATCCATATTCGGTTCCCAATCATCATTCTCATCAAGTTCATACTCAACAGGCTTCCCATCAAAAAATTTGGCATAATTTAGATAGAGGGGGTAAGTTGGACCCGGGATTAAAATCTCATTATTCCTCTCTATAAGGCTTGCGAGTAAAAAGAAAATTCCTTCTGTAACTCCAGATGTAACAATAATCTCGGAAGAAGTTAAATTAATAGAATTTTTCTTATTTTCTAATTTACTTAATTCTTCTCTTAATTCTGATACACCAAGGGAATCAACATAAAAATTCATATTTGTAGTCGCGGCTTTTCCTAAAGCATCTGTTAAAATTTTAGGGGTTTGAAAATCATATTTAACAGGATCTCCTATATTTAAATGAATAACTTTCTTTCCTGATTTTTCTACTTGATCTGCTACAACTGCAATTTCCCTAATAGCATATTCAATTTCTTTTACTCTTTTGGTAACCATTAAATCCACTCTCGATAAAAATTTTTTAATACTTTAATTTGAAAAATAATAATTTTAGTGGAATAATTAACCTAAACATAAGAAAATTATCTTGAGTAAATGGGAAAAAAAGAGGAAACACACTTCTTTTTGTATAAAATTTAAGTTATGATTTGATGACTAATCTCTTTCTCTGGTTCCTCTTGATTTTTAAATAATTCTATCTTAATTCTAGTTTCAGCAGCTAATAGTATATCATTTAACATATCCTCATAATTTTCATCAGCAAATTTTGCCATTTTTGCTAAATGACCATCCCAACACCAGCCAGGATTTGGATTCACTTCAAGTAATTTAGGAATTCCGTCCTTATCTAATCTCCAATCAAACCTACAATAATCTCTACATTCTAATCTTTTAAAAAGTTTAATACAGCAATCGATGATAAATTCTTTCTTTTCTTCTGAAATTAGAGCAGGAATAGACTTCAAATTCCTATATGGCGTATCAGGTAACCATTTTGCTTCGTAACCACAAATTTTTGGTAAATCTTCCGGCAATGATGAGTAATCCTCTTCTATGATAGGGAGGACTTTATAGTTATCTGGAGGATTTCCTATAATTCCCACAGAGATATCAGCTCCTTCTAAAAATTCCTCAATCAAGATAGGATTTTCATATCCAAATTTCTCCCGAACTTCTTTAATTACATTTATGAGTTCTTCTTTTGAAGTCACATAATTTCTTTGGGTTATTCCAAAACTAGAATCTCCAAAATTTGGTTTGACGATTACGGGGAAATTGAAGGGTAAGAAATCATAAGAAAGATCCTCTTGGCTTATATAAATTCCATCTGCTACAGGGATATTCATTTCCTTTGCAATCCCTCTAACCAAGGATTTATCATAGCAAAATGCAAGACATTGTGGACCACTTCCAGAATATGGAATTCCTAAGATTTCCAATAATGCAGGTAGATGAAGTTCTTTTCTAGCTTCGTTATAAAAACCTTCATCACATAAATTAAAGATAAAATCAATTCTTGTCTTACATTGCGTCAAGTCATCAATTAAATGTTCATGATCATCTAAAAATTTAAAATTATAACCTTCTAGTTCGTTTAATGCTGATTTTAATTTATTTATTGTAAAGAGATCATCATCATCAAATAAAGCATCTGGTTTAATAATATCAATCCTTCTTGGATCTCCTAGAATTACAGTCACATTCTTAACATTCTTTTTATGTCCTTTCTCTGACCATTCCTTTTTCGCAACTGCAGAAACCAAGATTCTTTTTTCCATCATTCCTAAATCTTGATTTCGAGAGGAATTTGGTGTTACATTACCTAAAAATGCAATATCTGTAAATCCTGCCTTTTCTAGAATACCTTTCAGTTTTTCTCGATTATATAACCTCTCTGCATAGAGTTGATCAGCTACTACTCCCTTATTTACCTCAGTGATAACTTCTCTTGAAATTAATCTTTCTTGATCTGATGAAAGACCTCGCTCACGGCAAACAAAAAACTTTTTATCTATCCATTCCCATGAACGAGCCTGAAAATTCCGTTTTATGTATTCTCCATCGGTTAAATCCAAAAATATTTTTCCCCATGGTTTAAGAATCCTTAAGATTTCTTTAAGAACTTGGATATCGTCTTGAATTGACTCAAAATAACCGAAAGAATTTCCAAGAACTAAAACTTTATCGAAATTATCTGTAGGGTAATTAGTCTTCCTGGCATCTCCTTCTTTGAACTGAATTTTTAGATTTTCATTATTTGCTACTTTTTTCGCTCTCCTGATTAGATATGTGGATTGATCTAATCCATAAATATTATTAAAACCCCTCCTTGCCAACTCTAATGAATGTCTTCCTTGACCACAGCAAAGATCTAAAATTTTTTCTTCTTTACTAAGGTTAAATTTACTAATGAAAATATCAATTTCTTCCTTTGTTATTTTTGAATCGTTAACAACATCTCCGTCAGTTTTCAAATAAAAGGAATTAAAAATCTTTTTCCACCAATCATACTGGAGATAATCTTCTAGATTATCGATGGGACCGAAAGAATTCTGGATATTATGATATGAATCCTTTTTATTCATTCTTTTTAATCCTCAACTTAATATTCTTTAGTTTTTTCAGATTTTTTTGGTTTATTTATAATATACTACTTTTTTGATCATTATAGAACCTTGAATAATTTATAAACTTTTTTGTTGCCTTTTGAGCCCTATTTATCCCAAAAAATTGTAGTTTTAAAAATCAAAGAGAATTCATATTTGGAATATTTCTGTTTACCTTAAAATCAAAATGAAGCGTTCTGAAATTAAATTTTTAATATTAATCTTAGGTGCAGATAATTATGATCTAATTCTTTTGTCCTAAAATTTAATTATAAAAAATGAAATCCATTGTAAGATAGGGTTGAAACATAGCCTTTTAAAATTATATTATTAATTCTTGGATATATTTCAATGCTATGGGTTATTTTGCGTGGAACACAGGTGCATTATCATCAAATCAAAATCCCCTTTAAGCTATTTTTAAAATTATTTAATTGAGAAAAAATACCATAGTTTACATTGAATTATTGATGAATTTTAATACAAAAAAATGAAAGCCAGTAATAGAATATAAGAAAAATTATTTAATTGTCTCAGTTAAAGCATACGCTGCAAGTATTTTTCCAAAATAAAGATGATGTGAAATATTTGTACCAGAATCAGTTTCATGAATAATCTTGCATTCATAACTTAATAAAGAATCTTTTATTGTTGGAACCTTGGTTCGTTTTCCTGGTATTATTTCAAGATTAGCCTTTTGAAATTTATTTGTATTTCTACCAGAGAAAGAACCTGCAATACTTATTGCTTTAGAAATTTTAGAAGATGGTATATTTAGTGTAAATTCTTTTACTCCTTCTGTAAGTAACTTAAAGCTATATCGACTTGGAGCTACTGCTACTGTAATAATGGGTAAGGACCATAATTCTCCAATAGTTTTCCAGTCAAGAGCCATTACATTCTGGTTTCCTTCCTTATCCATTGTTACTAATAGACCTGTTTGACCAAAGAAGCTTTCAATAAAATCATAAGGATTAATGGATTTTCTATTCTCAACCATAATTAACACTAATTATGAATCCTTAATTAAAAGCCTAGCATTTATAAGAGATTTTTCAGCAGAATTTACAATTTTATCAATTATATAAGAAACTTCCGAGATTTCTTTTATAATTCCTATACTTTGACCTAATAATACTGCACCATCTTCGATATTCCCCTCATAAATCATCTCATAATGCTTCTGATCTTCTAAAACTTCTTCTGCTGTGAGTTGTGCTTCTTGAGCAAGCTTTTCTTTTTTATCAGATATTAAATCATGTCCGAGGGCATATTTATTTTTCCATAAACGAATCGGACCAAAAACTCCTGTTACTAAAGTTGTATCTTCTGCTTTAGCTGGAGGGATAATATTTTTATAAGTTTCATGGAACTCACTTTCTTTGGAAGCAATAAACCTCGATCCCATAGCAACAGCTCCAGCTCCTATAGTCAATGCTGAAGCTAAACCTTCTCCCGTAGCATAACCTCCACAAGCTATAATCGGATAATTAGAGTATTTTTCTACTACTTGTTGAAGAAGTACTAAAGTGCTTATTTTCTCATAAGACTGGTGACCTCCTCCTTCAGTTCCAGTGATTACCAAACCATCAACATTTGCATCAACACATTTATCAGCTAACCATAATGCTGGAGCCACATGAAAATGCTTTATTTGAGATCCACTTTCTTTTAATTTATTGAAATTCTTAGATTTTTGTAACATTTTTGGAGTTCCAGCACTAGTTACAACATAAATACATTGTTCTTTGATCTTTGGATTATTCATAATAAATTTTGGAATTTCTCTGCAGAGACGAGGAGCATCAATCTGCATTCTTGAAGTCCTAATGTTAAATCCAAAAGGTTTATCTGTATGTTCTACAACATATTCCATATTTTCTTTCATTTCTTGGAGAGATCCTTTTCCAAAAAGATTTGTATGACTGAGAACTCCCAAACCTCCTGCTTCTGAAACAGCAACCGTTAATTTAGTCGTATAAAAAGGTCCCATAGGTGCTGCGATTATGGGATGTTTAATACCTAGCATTTCAGTAATATTTGTTTCTAAAACCATAATTTTCACTTTTTTTCTCTTAAAAATATATAAAAATATTAGACGAATAAAAATATATAATTTTAATTTTTTCAAAGTTAAAAATTGTATATTTTTTGAGCAGCTTTTCCCATAAAGATATCAATTTCTTCCTCGGAAAATTTAATCTCTGTTGATTTTGATGGATTACTCACAGCTTTTACCCACCTTTTTGGTGAAAGAATTACATCTAGCATTGAGCCATCTGTTCCGAATAAAACCCTCCATGGACCTAAAATATCTATTGCCATGCGTAATGGTTTCCAAAAATAATCTGGATTCAAACGATACATAAATTGCCATCCACTAAAATCTACATAAACATTTGGTTTCGTCATTGCTACATCTATCGCTTGTCGCCAAAAACCATGTCCGCAATGAGCAATTATAATTTTTATCTCGGGAAATTCTGCGGCAATAGTATCTATTCGCATTGGATGAGTCCATTTTACTTCCATAGGGGCAGGTTCTTGTCCACTATGAATTAGTATTGGAATATCATACTCAGAAGCTCTTTCGTATAAAGGAAAACAAATAGGATCATCTGGATAAAATCCTGCAGTTGGATGAATTTTTAATCCTATCGGTTCCCATTTTTTCATAGCATAATCTAAAAGTTCTATCGCATCTTTACGACGTGGATCTATTCCAAAATAAGTATTTAATCTATCAGGATATGATTTAACGGCATTTCCAAAAATTTCATTTTTCTCCTTAATAGAGATACCTTTATGTTCCGATCGAGGATATTTTAACCAAAAATCTAATGGGAGTAAAATAGCCTTATCTAATCCAGCTTTATCCATTTCTCCAATCAATCTCTCTCCCGTTTTGTCAAAAAGAATATTTAAAGTTTGATCATATAATTGTCTCCAGTCTTGATACTCTTCGGATGGTTTGTTCCTTCCAAAAAAGGCAACTCCTTGCTTCGCACATCCTATAAAGAATTCTTCTGGATCACTTCCTTCAAAAAATAAATGAACATGAGAATCAATTTTCATTTTGATTTAACCTCTCTTTCATTTTAAATTGTTTTTTAATGTTATTATTATTAATATTTTCAACTAAGTAATAACCTTCAATTCCATAACCCATTAATAAATCCAACAAATTCTTTAACATTTTAGTTAAAACGGCTTTTAATTTTGAATTTAAAGATGAATTATTATTAATAATGGTTATTGTATTTATCCTCGGTTAATGCTTATAAGTATTTCTTTTAAAATAAAGAGATAATTCATTTAAAAGGAATTTTTTGACAATTTTATAATACTATTTGATTTATTAAAATTCATTAATTAAAAGTCAATATGAATCCTGAGATAATTTCTCTTGGGGAATTATTAGTTGAGATTATGAGACCTGAAATTAATATCGCTCATGGAAAAATCGGACAAATATATAAGGGTCCATATCCTAGTGGTGCCCCTTTAATCTTTATTGATTCTGCTGCAAGGATGTCAAAAATTTTTGGTTTCAACTCGGGTTTTATAGGTGTCATTGGTAATGATGAATTTGGAGATTGTATCATTAAAAAAATGAAGAAAGATGAAATTGATATTTCTCAAATTCGTGTAGATAGATCTAAAACTACAGGAATTGCATTTAATCAATATAATTCTGATGGATCTCGTAAATTTATTTTTGCTCCAGGAGCTGCTGGTGAAACTTCCTCTAAAGACGTTAAAATAGATTACTTCGAAAAGGTTCAAGTTCTTCATATTATGGGAAGTGCTCTCTCAATTAGTAAAAGTTCCCGACAAGCTTGCTATAAAGCATTAAAAATTGCGAAAAACATTAATCCAAAGGTTATAATTTCTTTTGATCCAAATTTAAGACCAGAAATGCTTGATATTGATACTATATTAGAAATTTATCATCCTATTTTGAGGGAAACTCATATTTTGTTACCAAGCGGAGAGGAAGCTGAAATGCTTGCTGGAATTGAGGGTTCAAAAGAAGCTTGTAAAAAATTATTAAATATGGGCCCTAACATGGTAGTTCTTAAACAAGGAAAGGACGGAGCAATGATTTTTACTAATGATTTACAAAGTGGGATTCAAGCGTCAGCAATTTCAGTTAAAGAAGTTGACCCTACAGGAGCGGGTGATTCCTTTGGAGGTGCATTTGTTGCAGCATATTTAGCATAAAAATAAGGAATGTTAGATTGGGATCTAACTAAAATACTCAAATTTGCGAATATTGTTGGTGCGCTAAAAGTAAGACATTTTGGACCAATGCCAGATACTACTTATCAAGAAGTTATGGAAATTCTTGAAAATTATTAGAAAAATAAAAAATAATTTTTTTAAATTATATTAAGCTTTTTACCTATTCTTTCAATAGCCCCAAGAGCATTGTCTAGATCTTCTTTTGTTAGTAAAGCATTCATTTGGACTCGAATACGAGATAATTCTTTAGCAACCATAGGATACACAATTGGTGTTGCGTAGATATTCTCATCTTCAAAAAGTCTATCAGCTAGTTCTTGTGCTGGACCTGGTTCGCCAATTATAAGCGGAATAATTGGTGTTTGAGAGTCTCCAGTATTAAATCCCATGTTTTGAACTTCCTTTTTGAAATATTCGGTGTGATCCCATACTCTCTTCACATGCTCCTTTTCTGTTTGAACAACCTCCACAGCAGCAGTGTTTGCTGCAACTATACCTGGGGGATGTGCAGTACTTAACAAATAAGTTCTACTCTTATTTTTCACGAAATTAGCAAGTGCTTTTGAACCAGAAATTGTTCCTCCAAAGACACCAAATCCTTTTGAGAGACTTCCTCCTTCCATATGAACTCTTCCTTGAAGTCCAAAATGGTCAACAACTCCTTTACCACTATAATCCCTTCCTAAAACACCTTCACCATGGCAGTCATCAACAAATACCATCGCTCCATATTCTTCAGCAAGATCTGTAATTTTATCTAATGGAGCAATATCCCCATCCATACTAAAAACTCCATCAGTTGTAACCAATATTCTTCTTGCTCCTTTTTGATCTGCATCCTTTAATTGTTTTTCTAAGTCACTTACATCATTATGACTATAAACATATCTTTCAGCTTTTGTTAATCGAATCCCATCAATTATTGAACCATGATTGAGTTGATCTGATATTACAGCATCTTCCTTTCCAATTATTTGCGGAATAACACCGGCATTAACAGCAAAACCTGTTTGACATAAAACAGCTGCTTCTACTTCTTTGAATTCAGCCATTTTTTCTTCGAATTGTTTAGTTAAATCGAAGGTACCAGCAATTACTGGAACAGCTCCTGCTCCTGCTCCATATTCTTTCACAGCATTAATCATTGCCTCTTTGATCTTTGGATGAGTAGCTAATCCTAAGTAATTATTTGTATTCAACATTAAAACTTCTTTTCCATTAACCATACAATGAGGTTTTGATGCTCCTTCTAAATACCGAATAATCCATTCAAGATTATCTTTTTGCAACTCCTCATATTCTTCTTTTAGAAATGCAGTCGCGTTTCTTTTCATAACATCACCTTTTAAAATTTAAAATATTTAAAAATGTTTAAGATAGGTATTAAAACAAATTTTATTAGTTTTTCCAATAATTTCTAAAAACCTAACTTAAAGAAATTAGATAAGCAAACCTTATTTGATTTTGAAAATTAACATTCATACATAATTCTAAAGATGAAATGGTGAGAAAAATAGATCGAAGAATATTAGTAATTGGAGCTGCTGGTCAAATTGGAAGTGAATTAGTCCCAGCTCTTCAAAAAGAATATGGAAAGGAAAATGTTATTGCAACTGGGAGAAAAACTCCTTTATCTGAGGAAATTAGAAAAATAAGTTCTGTTATTTATTTAGATGCTCTAAATAAAGATTTATTATCAAAAGCTTTGTTTGAATATGAAATTGACACAATTTTTCATATGGCATCGGTATTATCGGCGACAGGAGAAAAGATTCCTCAAACAGCTTGGGATATTAATATTAATGGATTAATCAATGTATTAGAAGCAGCAAGGAAGTATAAAATTAAAAATATCATCTGGCCAAGTTCAATAGCTGCATTTGGCCCAAGTTCTCCAAAGCAGTACACGCCTAATGAAACAATTTTACAACCAAGTACTATGTATGGAATAACTAAAGTTTCGGGAGAATTATTAATTGATTATTATTATAAAAAATTTGGTGTTGATACTCGTTCAATGAGACTACCAGGAATAATTAGTAGTGAAACATTACCTGGAGGTGGAACGACTGATTATGCAGTTGAAATTTTTTATGAAGCAATAAAAAATCAGGAATATACATGCTTCCTTAAAGAAGACGCTGAATTACCAATGATGTATATGCCAGATTGTGTCAAATGCATGATAGATCTATTAGAAGCAGATGATTCAAAATTAAAAAGAAGAGTATATAATGTCACCGCAACAAGTTTTACACCAAAAGATATCGCTACCGAAATTAAAAAACATATTCCAGAATTTAAGATAAATTATGAACCAGATTATCGACAACAGATCGCTGAATCATGGCCAAGTTCGTTAGATGATTCATTAGCCAGAGAAGAATGGAATTGGGATCCAGAATATGATTTAGAATTAATGACAGAGGATATGATAAAATCCTTAAAGAAAAAATTAGCTTAACTACTTTTTAATTTTATCTTGTTTTATTAACCTTTATTTTTGAAAGTGAAGAGAATATAATTGCATTTCATTAATTTTATTATCTTTTACGCTAATGTAGCGAAAACCCGGAGGTTTTATTTTGAATTTTGAAGAAAGTGGTCCCATTCCTTGAGTTTGTAAGATTAGAGGCCTATGTTCATTAAGCCATTGTTCTAATTTACCTAACTTTATATGTTGATTAATCTTCTCACGATATACATCCGTGTAAATTTTACAAGGATTATGGATATAAATTGGAGTAAGATAAAAACCGAGATTTAGCCGAGTTTTTTCCTCATCATTAGCTCCTTTAAGACGAAATTCCTTTAATGTGTGAGTATGCCCACAAAGTACTATATTTATTTATTTTTTAACCTTCTTATCGGCTCCTACAAGGATTTTTAAAAATGTTTTCCAGTTATACATTATCGATAGGTACTTAAATTTCAAAATTTTATCAATTCTTGGAGTCCCTATGAATCTAAGAAGATTATCTTCATAAAAATCGCTCCATTCTATTTTTCTATTCAAATCAAATTTTCTTTTTAATCTCCATCGTTTAAATCTGCTTAAATTCCTTTGAAAGTTTTAAATATGTTCTTAAAAGACGAATTTGATAATTTTTAATCCCTTTGGTACTTGGAGCACTTTTTAGAATACCATGCATATTTGCAATTGAATCTTGCCCTGTATCCAAGAAAATAAAATTAAAAAAATCTCCAATTTCTAACATGTAATTCAAATTTGGGTTAAAATATCGGTAATAATCTCTAAGAAACTTATCTCTTGAATAGAGAGCTTTTGGATAAAAGAAGATTTTTTTATCTCTGTACCCTTTAATATCCTTTCTGGTGATTCCAAATTTTTGGTATAACTTGCCAAGCTTTAAACTATAGTGTCCTTTTCTATAATCATGGTTTCCTACTAAAGTAAAAATTGGAACATTTAATTCAGTTAGATTTAATAATTCAGTATCTGTGAACTTTGTTTTATTATTTTTCCCAAGCAAGATATCCAATAATACATGAAAATTATTTTCATACTTATTATTTCCGTAAGCTATCTCTATGAAATCTATTAGATCTCCTGTGATAATTATAAAATCTAATTTTCCGGTTTTTGCTACTTCATTTACATATTTTATAAATAACCTAAGATCAAAGTTGAAATTTAACTTTCCATGCCTAAAATCGTCTAATCTTTCTTCTTGAATGCCTTGTTGGAATTTATAATTGCGATCAAGAGTCAATTTCTCTGAGTAAGTTAATTCATTAAAATTCCTTCCTTGCTTTCTAACCCTATATAGTGTCTTTAATTTTAAAAAGTAGGCAATGAAATCATTCCTTCGGGCTACATGAAAATCTGTGACATGTATAAAATTAAAATCTTTCCAATCTTTATTAAAAATTGCTATACTATGAAAATTTCTTTTTACTTCTTTATCATTTTGTGAAAATTGAACTAGATCAAATAAAATAAAAGATTTATCACTTCTACCCAATAACTCCTTAATTTCTTTTACATTTTTTATTTTAAATTCAATTTCACATAGACAATTCCTTTTTCCAAAGACCTTTCTAACTTTCAATAATTTCTTTCGGAAATCGTAGACTTCACAGTCCCTTTTATTTTTGAGTTTTCTCTTTTTAATCTTTGTATCTACTTCAGAAACATTAAGTACCTCCAAACTAAAATATTTGCCCCTTTTCTCATAAAAATCACCTTCGTCCTTAAGTAATGGTTGAATGAAGGTTTGTTTTTGGAAAAATCGAGAAACACTGTTTAAATCTTGATTTTTCAATTTAGCACAAGTAGCATTGAATATTACATTATTTTCTTGATTCTCTATCTCATGAAAATCATTTAGATTTAATAAATGAGGTTTACCTAAGTTTGGTTCTATAATTATAGGAAATTTAGTTTTTTTGAATTCTCTGGTGTTCATAATATTCAAATCGTTTGAGCTAAATTCATAAAATCAATTCATTCTCATAATTTTAAACTCTCTACTATTAAGAGTAAAAATTTATATTCAATTTCAATTTTTTGATAAAATTGTATTTAATATACAGTATAATTGAAATATGTTTTATTTCTCTAAAAATTAGAAGATAATGTAACTTAGGTTTAGAAAATAGTTTATAGGTTCTTAAAGGATAAAAGGATTGAATAATTATAGGAATTTTTTTAAATTAAACAACTAAAATAATAATTTTAAATTATCGAATTTTATATGATTATCTTTCAAAAAGTTATGAGAAAAAAATGATCGAACGACTATATCAACCAGATTATTCTTGTATCTTTGGAAAAAAGTTTTCAAACGCATTTCAATATGGAAATATTGATAGTTTAGTATGGCCTATATTCTCAGACATTAAAAAGTCAAATAAGTTAGATTACTTATTAGATAAAAGAAATTTACAAGGTAGGAATTACTTTTATGTAAGAAAAGTTAGTTTAGATGACTTTAAAATAGAAATGAATTGCGCTAGTATAGATTTTGCATTATTACAGGCAATGGACTTAGGAAGAGAATATGGAATTCCCAATATTGATGTTTTAAATTCAATTAAGAAATCTCCTGATATCTTTAAAGCAATTCTTTCATATTCTTTTTCTATTGATGAAAAAATTGAAGATATAATATCAGATCTTGAAGAGAAAAAGGAAAAATTTGATATTAGTGGATTAGTATTATATCCCAATTATGCAAAAATAGATTTAGTTAATAATAAGAATAAGTTAAATAAGCTGTTTAACTATTGCGTAGAAAGTAATTTATTTATTAAAATAGATATAGGATATTACTTTTTTCCTGAATATTACCCAGGATACGTGAATCCTGAAATAATTGGAGCTCTTGCTTCTCAATTTCCAGAGAATATTATTATTTTAAGCAATTTAGATATTTCAAGAGATTTTAAACTATATTATCCATTGTGTAAATATTATAAAAATCTCTGGTTTGAAATTACTCCTTTATCCTTTGGGGGTTTAACTCCCAAGAAAGCATTTAATGAAATTTTTAAAATTAAAGGTTTAATTCAAAATTGTTGGAATCGTTTATCTGTAGGGAGTAATACACCTACCTTAGAAATATCTCAAATGATTAGGGGTTTTGAGGAATCTATGAATGATTATTCTTTTAGTCAGCAGTGTATTTTAAAAACTTGGATTTTTCGTAATTTAAATCGTATAAATGATAATATTTTTAGACCAATTAAAAATCCAAATTTAGAAGGAATTAATACCATTTTATCGATTGAAAACGAATCTTTAGTTGAAAATGATAATGGGGTAGATATTACCTACAATATTAAACTTCGAAGTTATAGTATAACTCAATTATTATTTTTAACCGATCTAATATCAAAAATCACTCAAAAAGCTCTAAAAACATTCCCTAATCTTAAACATGGAGAAATTTTAATAAGATCTTATCACACAACAACCTCATTAATTATCAATGAACATGAATTTGGGAATTATTTAGATCTTCACTTTAAATTTGTTGAATTGTCAATGAAGGATGCTCAAAATGCTTTTCATACAGTAAGTGCATTAGAAAATCGAGCTGACTTTAATAGTTGTGATCACAATTTAGCAACAACTTACGGAAGTAAACAATTAATTCTTCCTATCCAAAATAGACAGTTGAAAATTGGAACCAGAGAAAATTTTTATGTTTTAGTAACTTTTGGACCACGTACATTTAATCTTTTTATGAAAGTGAGGTTAATTAAAGAGGAGAATTAAAGAAACTCTTTTTTAATAATTAATCTTTGAATAGAAAATTGGGAAATACTATAAGGTTTAAATATTTATAAATAGTATATTTCTTACGTATAGCGAAAAGTTGATGATTTTTATGAGTCTTTTACTGAAACAAGTATCTAGACGATTAGCAACTCTATTTTTTAAATTAAAATAAAAATTAACTTTTATAAGTATCATTCCTATTAATTATAAAACTAATAATTACTCTGCGAATATTGAGACAAAAAAATGACTGAAGATAAAAAAGCTGAAGAAAAAAACAGTAAAGCAGAAAAAGATGTAGAGAAAGTTGATAAGCAATTATTAACAAAAGCAAAAGATTCAAGAGATATGATTGACAAAAAGCTCCGCTCTTTTGAGGACAGTATGGAAGTCATCGAAAAAGAATTCGAAAATAAGGAAATAGATAAACAAGCCGTTGAAGAAATAGCTAAAGATTTAGAAGAGGCAAAAAAAGAATTCGAAACCATAAATAAAAAAATCGAAGAGAGAAAAAAATATCATACTGCTTTGCAAGAAGAAATTAATGAATTGGAAGAAAATTATAATCGAAAGAAAGAAGAATTCAATACTCTCGAAGAAAGAGTGAAAATTACAAAAGAGAGTAAAGAGAAGCTTGAGGGAGAATATCAAGAATTATTAAAAAATAATGAACAGCTCATTAAAAATTATGATTCACGTCAAGTTGATTTGATTGTTCTTTCAGACAGTGTAAAAGAAAAAGTTGCTAAACAAGAAGAATTAAGGGAGCAACTTTCAAAAATAAAAGAAGAAACACAGGAGCAAGATAAGGAAATTGAAAAACGTCAAGAAGAGGCTGATACACTAGAAAAGAAGTTAAAGAGTCTAAAAGCAGAAAATGAAGCAGTTAAGGTATCAATTGAAAAAAATAAAGTTGAACTTGAACATTCAAATAATTTAATTGAAGCTAAAGAAGAGGAATTAGATCTTCTTAATGAGCAATTAAGTAAGAAAGAAGAGAAAATAGAAGAAATTGAAGGACAGCTTGAACAATATGAAAAAGGTTTTCCGGAAATGAAAGAACAAAAGAAAACCTATGAAGAACTGTTAGAAAAATATAAGTATCAAATGACTGAAAAACAACAAGAATTGGTGGATATTGAAAATCAGATTCAGGAAACAAATACAAAACTCGAATCATTAAAAGAAGAACTTCAAAAACAAGAAGAATTAATTGTTGTGGAAGAAAAGAGACTCAGAGATACTCAAAATAATATTGACATATCAAAGAAGGCGCATGAAGAGAGAGAAGCAAGACTTGAATCATTAAATGAAAAATTAGAAGATGTACAACAAGAACATGATAAACTAGTGAAAGCTAATGAGACAATCGAAGAAAGTATAAGTGATTCAAGAAAAATATTTGAAAGATTAAAGGGAGAATTAGAAGGTCAAGAAAAAGAGATAAGAGATAAGGAGAGTAGAATCCATCGTTTAGAAGTACTAGGTTTAATCTATCGGCTATCTAAATTTTTTGGTGGAATATTAATATGTTGCGGAATTTTCTTTGTAATTTGGGCTCTAGGGAGCATTTTTGGAATAATAAATCTAGGAAATGTTGATAATACCATATTAGTTTGGATGTTACTAATTATTTCTATTTTAACTATAATTTCTGGAATTTTCCATTTAGAAAAATCATAATTTCCCATTCTTTTAAACTTTTATCAATAAATATAACAAATTTAATCTTAAGATGATGGATAATTGAGTTCAAAAGAAGAAAATAGAAGAGTTGAAGATAAAAAACTAGGAATGTGGGGAGCTATTCTCTATGGAATCGGATGCGGGATCGGAGGATCTATATTTGTTCTCTTAGGAACTGCAATCGATTCTGCTGGTCCTGGTGTTTTATTAAGTTTAGGATTTGGGGGGATATTAATTTTTTTAACAGCATTGAATTATTCAGAGTTATCAACATCACTTCCATATTCAGGAGGAGCTTATAACTTTAGTAAAGAAGCCTTAGGTGGGCTTTTAGCTTATATAGTTGGTTTCTTTTTATGGATGGCAAATATTGGAACTTGTATTTTTTCCGCTCTTACGTTTTCAGTTGTTTTAGGAGAAATGTTTCCTATTTTGAATGTTTTAGATCATCCTTTTTTAATAAATTTAATTGCAATATCAATAATTCTTTTTATTAGTATTGTGGTTTTTAGAACCCAAACATTAGCTATGAGAACTTTAATAATTTTAACAACAGTCATCATTGGAGTTTTTATTGCGTTTATTATTATTGGAACGCTTATAACTCCTGTTTTTACTCCATCTATCTTTAATCCGGATTACATTTATAGCAAGATTAATTTTTTTGGAGTAATAAATATGTTTGCCCTTTTATTTATCAGCTTTATGTCAATAACCACTAATTTAGCATATTTAAATCCAAATTTAAAAAATCGAACGAAAAATATCCCGAGAGTAAATATAAGCGCAATAACAATTACGGTATTGATTTATATATTTGTTTCTTTTGTGGCTTTGATTAATTTAGGTTCTAACCCGGCTCAATTACTAAATAAGCGTATTTTACTAGCTGGAGTTCTTTATAAAATTTTAGGTCCTTTCGGATTTTATTTAATGGCTGGAACTGCTCTTCTATCAACATCTGTAGCTATGAATGCAGGAATAGGTTCAGCAACTAGCGTTTTACACGCTTTAGCAAGAGACAATTATATAGCAGATAAGTTGAAATTTGTTAATCATAAAACAAATGTTCCAGTATATTCATTAATAGCCACAACTACTATTGCCATTTTAATTACCAGCATTATTAGCATTAATTTGGCGGCAGAAATGACCAGTTTCATTTACTTTATTGGTTTAGCATTTGTTAATTTCGCTTCAGTAATTTTGAGATATAAAAGAAAAGAATTAGATCGACCCTTCAAGGCTCCTTTTTTTCCATATCTACCGTTAATAGTTGGTGGTGCATGTTTAATTTTAGCCTTTTATCTTTCTATAACAGCTATTATTATCGGATTATTAATTCTTATTGTAGGAGTAAGTTATTATTTATTAAAAATAGCAGATAGACATTCAATTTCCATAACTCTTGCCGGTATCAAGTTTTTTGGAGTCATTATTATTGGATTTTTAGTCTGGGTACTAAAGAATATGAGTATTGTTTCTTCTCCAATTTCTGGAGGTTCTTTTGTATTTAATGATATTTTTATACGAATTATGATCTTTATTTGTCTTTTTACTATTGGAACTATTGTTTTAGATGTATTTCCACTTCGTGAGATTGTTTATTATTTTGTGAAAAAGATTGATAAGGAGAGAATTGCCATAAATATAGGCGTAGGTCAAATAATTGAACTTGAAAAATCAAAAATTAAAGCTATCTATCTAATAAATCTAATTATTGGATTGATTGAATTGGTTAGTTCGATATTTGTAATTTCATTAGGTTTTATTATAGGTACAAATATTTTTAATATTGAACAGATGCAAATCGGATCAATAATTATCCAACAGCAAGGTAGTGAATATCTGATTTTAGGTAGTTTTTTGGTATTTGGAATGAGTCTATTCTTTAGTAGTATAGTATTAATTTATTATAATCAAGAATTGAAAAAACTTGGGATTTAAAGCGATTTAATTTTAGAATCAAAAACTAAAAATTTATAAATTTAATATCAACTTTAATAATATAAGGTATAAATCATGAAATTGTTATTATCCTATTTAATTTATTCAAGAGACTCTTCGAATTATCGAAATTTTTATTCTAATTAAATTAAACAAAAAGCTTGTTATCTTATTCTATTGATTTCAAAAATTATATAAAATAATGATTTATATATGTAAAATAAATAAGAAGTGAAAGGAGAAGATGGAATGGAAAGAAAGTTTACTAAAGAGCATCATATACAGAATAATTACCTTACTATTAGGAGGTCTAATCTCATTTTTTATCACTGGAAGTGCTGGTCAAGCGCTACTGTTAACTATTGTTATAGAATCTGTACAATTTGTAAATTATTTTGTATATGAGACGATTTGGACAAATTTAAGAGCTTGGAGATTAAAACAAAAAATCAAAGAAGAAGCAATGAGGGAAATCGCCTTAACATTAGATTTTGAATCCTTAAAGGAAATCTCGTATGAATTATCCCGAATCGATACATTTGTAAATGATATTTATATTTCAATCATCAATTTTTATAATAGAGTGCTAGCGAATGAAAGTCTCAAAGATATTCATGATGAAGTGCGAGAACATAAGAAGCATTTTGAAACTATTCATTCTGGAAGGAATTTCAAGGAACCAGAGCTTCCAGCACCATAACATAAAAACTCCAAAATTTTATATTTATATTAAAATACTTAATTTTTCATTAAAATCATTCTTAGAGTTAACAATATTATTGTTTCCAGATAGAAAATAATTAAAATATCTAAGTTTTATAAGTTTTAAATATGACTATTAATCTCCATATTCATTCTAATTTTAGTGATGGAAAAAATTCTATATCTCAAATAGTTAAAGAAGCATTACTCAATGATCTTGAGATTATTGCTATTACAGATCACAGCACTAATTCTTGGAAATCTCAAATAATCCCCTCATTAAATAGTAATGAAAAAATCAAAAAATATTTAAGTCTAATAAGGGCTGAACAAAAAGTAATTCTCGCAAGAGATTTAGATCTGATTATATTAAAAGGAATTGAAATAGATATTGGGAGTTCAAAGTCGTTTATTGAAGGTTTGGTAAATCCTCTCGATTTTGATATAATTTTATTTGAATATTTGGAAACCGAGGAAGGATTAAATTTTTGTAAAGAATTAATCGATAAATGGAGAAAGGGAAATATTCAAAAAGATTTTCCTATATTAGGATTAGCTCATTTTGATCCCTCCTTTTTTCTTTATAGCGATCTTGACTTGTTAATTGACTTTCTTAAAAAATATGGTATTTTTTTGGAATTTAATACACGTTATTCTGAATTTTTTTCTTTAAAATATCAGTCATTTTTCCAAGAAATTAAAAAGCACAATATTCTTATTTCTATGGGTTCTGATGCTCATGAACTCCACCAATTAATGGATTTGGAATCGGCAACTGAAATTATTGAATGCTATGGACTAGCTGGCAATTTAAGAAATTTAATTGGAGTGATTA
>JARRLT010000017.1:5916-30648 GCA_037386725.1 Promethearchaeota archaeon | reverse complement strand
TTCCTGCATTAGCTTCTTTAATACCCCCCGTAAGAGGAGACTTTCCTCCTACTGAAATACGTCCGGAAGTAGGAGCTTTCGTTCCTGATTGCCATCCACTGGGACCGAATAATAAAATAGTCTTTGCCCCGGGTATTGTTACAGGAACGAAAGCTCCTACTTCCGGACGTATTTCAGTAGGAGGAAAGTCTCCTCTTACGGGGGGTATTAAAGAAGCTAATGCAGGAACGTCTTTCGCACAAAAATTAGGAAGAATGAGAATTGCTGCAATTATAATAGAAGGGAAACCTAAAGGAAATGATTATCATTTATTGAAAGTCAGAACGGATAACGCTGAACTTATTGATGCACATAAATGGGTTAATAAGGGTCTTTATAACACTTATAAAGATCTTTTTAAAGAATTTGGTGAAAATGTAGGAATTTCAGGAATAGGAATTGCTGCAGAAATGTTTGCAACCGGTTCAGGAATTTGCTTTAACGATAATGAAGGATTACCCAGTAGATATGCAGGAAGAGGTGGTTTAGGTGCAGTAATGGCATCTAAAGGATTGAAATTCATTATAGTAGATGAAGAAGGTGCGCCAGGAGTTGAAATAAAAGACGAGGAACTCTTCAAAAAGGGGACAAAGAAACTAAGAGATGCTCTAACATCTCATGATGTTACTAAACCTGGTGGAGCATTATCGTCTTATGGAACTGATGTTTTAGTAAATATTATCAATGAAGCAGGAGGATTACCTCAAAGAAATTTCTCAGCAGGACAAGATGAAAGAGTTGAAGCTGTTTCGGGAGAGGCAAAAGCAGAAGCGATAAAGAAAAATGGAGGGACTAGACCTCATAATTGTAGTCCAGGTTGTGTAATCAGATGTTCAGAGATATGGACGAAACCTGGTGGAAAAGATCCAGTGGGAGTACTTGAGTATGAATCTGTTTGGTCCCTTGGTCCCAATTGTGGTATTTATGATTTAAATATTGTTGGAGAATTAAATAGAGCATGTAATGATTTGGGATTAGATACAATTGAAATGGGTGATACTATTGCTGTAGCCATGGATGGTGAACTTTTAGATTTTGGAGATGGAAAAGGTGCTTTAAAACTAATGGATGAAATAAGGAAGAAAACACCCACAGGAAGGATTTTAGCAAATGGTACAGAATTTACTGCGCGAGCATTTGGAGTCACACGAGTTCCAACAGTAAAGGGACAAGGAATGCCTGCTTATGATCCGCGAGCAATTAAGGGAATTGGAGTTACTTATGCTACTACCCCTATGGGAGCAGATCACACAGCTGGTTATGCTATTGCCACGGAGATCATGGGAGTTGGAGGCGAGGCTGATCCACGGGACCCTAAGAAGTCAGATTTATCTCGAAATCTACAGAGAGCAACTGCTGTTGTTGATAGTACAGGATATTGCCTATTTACTGCGTTCGCAATTCTTGATATTCCAGAAGGTTTAGAAGGAATGGTTGAATCAGTGAATGCAATTCTTGGAACTGAATTAACCGTAGATGACATTGCAACCATCGGTCAAGAGATTCTTGATATAGAATTGGAGTTCAATAAAAAGGCAGGATTTACTAAAAAAGATGATAGAATTCCAGAATTTATGAGAATCGAAAAGTTGCCTCCTACAAATGAGATTTTTAACGTCACAGATGAGGAATTAGATAAAGTATTTGAATAAGAAAACCCTAAGGTTTCATCATGGTCTTGAAAATAAAATTTTTCGGTGATTTAAAGCAAAAATTTCCTAACTTGAACGTTAATGTTGGAGCTCCAATAATAAAAAAATTAAACCCCGCAAATTTTCAGAAAGTTGCCGATATTGCTAGAAAATTTAATATTAAGGAAAATGAAATTGGTCATATCTTTGTAAATTGTAGCTATTCAAAATTCACAAGAGAAGTACATGATGGAGATATAATATCCTTATTTCCACGAAAGAATATGAGTTTATTATATAAATGGTATTTCAAAAAGGAGTGATAAATTGATGAGTCAATCAGAAATTTCGGTATTAGTGAAATTTTTTGCCTCACTTCGGCAATATGGACCAAGAAAAGAAAAAATTAAATTAAAAGCGGGGAGTAAAATAAAAAATATCCTAGAAAAATATTCAATACCCTCACAAGAAAATTTGGTAATTATAGTGAATGGGCACCCTCATAAAACAGAAAATTATTTTTTAAATGAGGGAGATATAGTCGCTATATTTCCAACTATTGCTGGGGGCTAATTTTCTTTTTTTAATAATCTTGTTATAAAATTCATTTGAATGAGTATAAATATAGCAAGAAAAAGATTTTTTAGGAGATAATTATGCAATATATATTGAGCCATTATAATTGTTCAAAAATGTATTATTATTCTGAATTACACTATTATTCTGAATAAAACTTGAACTAACATTATAAAGACCATAGTATCGATTTTCATTAAGTGTATTATTAAGAAACCCAATATTGCTCGAATGACTTAAATATAAACCATTTCCATTATTGTTAAATTGATTTAATGTTAGATTTAAGAATTCACTTAAAGCAATATCAGCTCCATCATATGTATTATCATTAAATCTATTATTCCTTATAACAAAATCTGATATAGTAGTTCCAGAAAAACCTAGTGAATTATCATTAAATTTATTTTTCCATATGACTGAAACTGATATGGATGATCCCTCTAAACCCACTTCGGAGTTATGCTCATTTGTGTTATTAAATATTAAATTATTTTGACATTGAGACATCCGTGTACCATCACCATGATTATAAGATATATTATTGGTTGAAATATTTAAATTATTAGAATGCTCAAAAATCAAACCATCTTTATTATTAGCTATAATACGGTTATTGAAAACTTTAAGTGTTGAAGTACTTTCACTATAAATTCCATAACCAAAATTATTATTTATTTGATTTGTGTTTATTATAATATTCTCAGAACCATATAAATACATCCCGTTAAAGCCTTCTGAACAAAAATTGTGTGAGATAGTAATTTTATTGCATGAGCGAACAGCAATACCAGCGAAATTATCATTATAAATTGATGAATTAAAACGTAACCAATAATTTCCTATCCAGTTATCCTCTATTTTACAAGAAGTACTGTTTGATATCGATATTCCATAATATTTGGCTTTAATTTCGTTATTTTGAAGCAAAGCAGAACCATTTAAGATATTATTAAGAAAAATCCCAATATTAGTGCTCTTTATTTTACAATTTTGAATTACGAAATGTTTAGTTGTATTAACAATATAAATCCCATAAAGTATTGACGCATCTATATTTTGTTTCTCAATTATATAAGGGTTATTTTTCGTACCATTTCCTCCAGAAGAATATCTTGCAAAATCAGCATTCGAACTAATCGTAATTCCAGGAGGTTTTGGCTCAGGACGATTTAATTCGAAAATAATTCCAATTGTAGTATTTATCCCTGCGGCAATAATTAAGCCTAAAACAAGAATCTTTATAACTTTACTTTTATCAATAATTTTTATCAGTTTCCAACTTATTTTTACTTAAGATTAATTATTTCCAATGAAGGTAAATTTTTATATCTTTTTAGGATTGAATTAATTCTTCATAAAAGAGGATTTTTAAAATTAATTGTTGATTTAATTTATTTTATAAATATTCTTAAATAGTAAACTTATTTCAAAAATAAAAAAGATATAAATAAATAAAAAAATAAGTTAAAACTCTATTTTAAAATAAAAAATTATTTACTCTGCGAGCTTTATCGCCATTTCCATATCATCCATAGTTAATTTCTTTCGTCCTGCGTGTCGAGTCATTTCTAATGCTCTTCTAGTCATTTTTCGAGCTTGTTTTTCTAAATAATCAATCAACGCATCGACCGCGTCTCTGGCAACCATTTCTGCGCCATTATCTTTCATTAACTTTCGGATAGGCGACCAAGCAAAAACTTTCTTAGCCATTTTCTTTCATTCCTCCACTAATTTTTATTGGTACTAATAAAATTTTTTGAAAAAAATCTTATTTGCAAAGTTCATATATTTTAATTTGAACTTTATTATATAATATAACTTCATTCAAATATTTAAAGCATTAATTTTCATTTGTTATTCAATGGAAGGTTTTGAAGGGTTTTAAATGACTTTTTGAATTCATAAAAGCAAAATTTTTATCAAAACTCTTAATAATTAACTTAATTTCATTAAGAAATTAAAAAAAGTCTTTCTAGAAAAAATTGAAATAATATTTATACAACCATAACAAAAATAAAATTCTTTAATAGAAAAAATTATTATAGAGTCTTTGATACATTTTAACCATCATGACAGAGAAATTTACCAATGTGAATGGAATTAAACTTTGCTATGAAATTAAAGGGGAAGGAGAACCTTTAATTTTAGTTCACGGATTTGGAGTAACAAAAGAAGTATGGATTGCACAATTTGAACCATTAGCAGAATATTTTAAAGTTATTCGATTTGATAATCGAGGAGCTGGTAAATCTGATAGACCAAATGAACCATATAGAATGGAAATGTTTGCGGATGATATCGCTGGATTAATGGATAATTTAGAAATAAATAAAGCCCATATACTTGGATGGTCTTTAGGTGGCATGATAGTACAAACCTTTGCTTTAAAATATCCAAATCGAATAAATAAAATTGTACTAATAAACACACTTCCACAATGGCCTGGTGATAAATCTGGTCTTCAAATGTATGAGAATTCCCAAATAGATGGTTATCATGAAAAAATCGAACATCCCAAAGAAGCTTTCTTTAATAAAGCAAAAATGGGTTTTTCAAGAAAATTTATAAAACAAATGAAAGATAATCCAAATAAAAAATTTCATAATTTATTTTCCGCAGATGAATTAATTGAACAATCTATTACAAACCCATCAAGGCCTCAAGATATTAGGAATCAAACTCATGCTCTTGGAGCCTATGATGTCTTAGATGATTTACATAAAATTGAAATTCTGACATTAATAATCTGTGCAGAAAAAGATCGTCAAACACCAAAAATTATGAATGAAAAAATTCATGAAAAGATACCTAATAGTAAATTAATTGTAATAGAAAACGCTGGACATGACTCTCCAAAAGAAAGAGCTCCTGAAGTGAATCAGCATATCATTGATTTTTTAAAAAAATAATTTATCTTTTTAAATTTTCATTTCTGATATAATAATGAATTTTTTATATGGACCCGTTCCCAGTAGAAGATTAGGCAGATCTTTGGGGATAGATCCCCTTCCCTCTAAGACATGTAATTATCAGTGTGTTTATTGTCAATTGGGGAGAACTACGAATTTCACAAATAAAAGAATGAATTATTTCAAAAAAGAAGAGATCTATCAGGAAATGGAAGATGGAATTCCAATAAGTGAAGGAAAGTTTGATTTCATAACATTTGTAGGTAGTGGAGAACCTTTATTATATAGAGATATTGGAGATTTAATTTTAAAGGCTAAAACTTTATCAAAGAAACCCATTTGTCTTATTACAAATGGAAGTCTTTTATTTCAAGAAGATGTTCAAAATCAATTATTATCTTCTAATCTTGATGTTATTTTACCAACTTTAGATGCTGGAGTTGATAAAACTTTTATTAAAATTAATAGACCACATCCTTCTATTAAATTTTCAAAGATGGTAGATGGCTTAATTGATTTTAGGAACAAATTTTCCGGAAAATTTTGGTTAGAGGTTATGCTTGTTAAGGATATAAATGATTCAAAGAAGGAACTTGAAAAAATTAAGGAAAAAATCGACTTAATTAATCCTCATAGGATAGATATAAACATCCCTATAAGACCTCCAGCAGAACCTTGGGTTAAAAAACCAGATAAATCAATATATTATCATCTAAATGAAATTTTTGGAAATTACTCTAATATTAACTTTCCTGAAAAAGGTCAATTTGAGACTTTTTCTGGGGATTTTAAAAAAGAGTTATTAAATATTATCGAACGCCATCCAATGAGTCAAGATCAAATTTTAGATACATTTAGTTCAGATAATTTTCCAAAAACCTCAATCCTTAAAAATTTGAATAATTTTGAGAGAGAAGGAATAATCCAAAAAATAAAATATGAGGATAGAATTTTTTGGAAACTTGTTTGATAAGTTTTTATTGAATAGACTTCAAATTGAATAATTTCTTTCCTAGCTCCTTTATATAATTCCTATTTTCTAATTTCAAACACCAATCATTAGGAATTCTTTCAATACCTAAATAACTTCCCAATAATCCTCCCAACATCGCCCCTACTGTGTCTCGATCTCTACTAATTAATACTGCATTTAAGAGAGAAGTCTCAAACGAATTGGGATTCTTTAAGAAGGCAAAAATGCTGAAAGATACAGAAGTTATGGCGAGTACATTTGAACCAAGTTCATTTTCACCCAATTCTATTCTACTGTTTGAATCGAGTAATTTTCGTATATCAGATAACTTTTTTTAGAATTCTACTGTTTTTGAAAAGTTTAATAATATATTCAGAATTATTACTCTGTTATCATGGACGGAGTATGTTAAAGGATCCTTTGAAATTAAGATAGAATTTAATTTGGCTAGAAGTGCAGCCCCCTCAATTCCATAACGATGCGTATGGGTAACTATCGCGGATTCCCGAACTATTGAATAGAGATCCTTCGAATCATAGAAAAAAATTCCTAAAGGAGTGACTCTCATAGCAGCACCGTTACCATAAGATCCCATGGTTCTTTATCAAAATTTTCATGAAATTTTGTACCGAGTTTATTAGCAATAATTTTTCCATTATTTTCTATAATTGATTCTGCTAATCCAATAGCCATTGCGGTATCATCAGTATATCTTATTATATTTCTGTTTATTATTTCTCTAATTAATTCTTCTCGATTCTGATACCGAAAAGCTAATTCTCCAATGCAATCTCCAAGAGCACTCCCAATTAAAGCTCCTAAAAATTTTGATTTAATTATTGAATTTTGCATTTATACCATCTTGAAATCAAAATTCAAAAATACAACTTTATTTTAACTAGGATATTATAAGAAAATAATTAATATTAAGGAAATTACTTTTAACCTTAGATTTTCTTACTTTCCATCTTTAATTAAAATGTTTTAAGTATTTAAAAATGAAGAAAACTATTGCGATAACGAAGGGAGATGGTGTTGGTCCCGAGGTAGTGAATGAAGCCATAAAGATACTCAAAGCTATTTCTGATTACACAGAATTCGAATTTGAACTAAAAGAAGCTCCCGCTGGAGGTCAAGTATATAAAGAATTTGGAACGAATCTTCCTCCAAAATCTTTTGATATTATTAAATCGTCTGATGCGCTTCTATTTGGAGCTGTAGGGTTGCCAGATCTACCACCAGGCAAGGCTGAATCTGTTATTTTAAAAATAAGACAAGGGTTAGATCTTTATGTAAATATGCGACCTATCAAATTATACGAACCACTCAGAGAAATTTGTCCCCTTAAAGATGAAATTATCGGAAAAGGGATTGATATGACAATTATAAGAGAGAATACAGAAGGATTATATGCAAATATTGGAGGATTTCTTAAAAATGACGAAGCGCAAAATCTTATGATCTATACGAGAAAAGGATGTGAAAGGATAATAAAATATGCGTTTGAATTTGCCAAAAAAATGAACCATTCGAAAATAACTTCTGTAGATAAAGCGAATCTTTTAAAAACAAGTAAATTATGGCGGAAAATTTTTCATGAAATCGCTACAGATTATCCAAACTTAAAAGTAGAAGATATTTATGTTGATGCTTTCTGTCAATGGCTTATAAGAACGCCATACGCGTATCAAACTGTTGTTACAGGAAATCTTTTTGGAGATATAATTAGCGATGAGGGAGCATTTTTAATAGGAAGCCTTGGAATGGCTTCAAGTGGGAACATTAATCCAGGTAAAGTGTCAATGTATGAACCTATTCATGGTTCTGCTCCAGATATTGCTGGTAAAGGAGTAGCAAATCCAATAGGAGCAATACTTAGCACTAAATTAATGTTTCAAGAGTCTTTTAATTCTCCAGAAATTGCTAAGGAAGTAGAAGATTCAGTGGAAAGGAGTTTAATTGAAGGAAGAACACAAGACATCAAATCTAAAAAATTAAAAACCATATCAACGAAAGAAATGGGAGATTTGATTGTTGGAAAACTGAAATCGAATTTAAAAAAATAGAAATTTCATCAATTAAAAATTCAAAACCAAATTTGATTTATCTAATTAAATCTTTTGCTGTATTAAGCATAATCTCTAATTGATCATATATTTCTAATCTATATTCAAGGCCAATTTTGAAAAAGAGTAAAGAAACTAAATTATTCTCTAAATATTGGTTCACATTAAACTCTTCCATTAATTGTGACCAATCTGTTCCCTCGGAAACTCTTATACCTACAAGAAGAACTTTTTTATCCTTTAATTCCTCGATAACTTGAATTATAGTTTTTCTCCATTCTGGATCTATATGTTCCTTTTTTCTACCATCAAAAATACAAAAAACGCAATCACTATTTTCGACTTTAAAATCCTCAAATATGTTATTCTTCAAGATTAATCCATTTGAATATTTATAAATTCGTTTATTCTTTTCTTCAATTCTTTCATTAATAGATGATTCCTTATTTACATCCATTAAAATTTGCAATCCAGGGCTCCAAAATAAATTTCGCTGTAAAAAGGTTAATTCTAAGGTATCTTTTTTCTCAAGAATTTCATCCAAAAGTTTTTTCAAACTCTTTCGAAGAATACCCTCTTCCGTCTCCTTATGTTTCATAATATAATGATAAGATATGAGACTAAAAGCATCTTGAATATTTTCTCCTGTTAGAGCACTCGTTTCAATGTAAGAGATATTTGAAACCCTTCCTTCTTCTGAAAGTTTCTTAGTTAACTTCACACCTTCTTGATAATCTACTTCTCTTTCTTCTTCTAAATCGACCTTATTTCCGACGATGATGATAGGAAGATTTCTTAAATTTAAAAATTGATTAACCTCATTATACCAATCCTCCACATGTTCAAAGGATTCGTTATTTGTGACATCGAAAACGATGAAAGCAGCTTGAGCTCCCATATAATACATCTTTCTAAGACGTTTGAAAAACTTCTGAGCTCCAATATCCCATAAACTAAATTGAATTTGATTATCATAAAATTCAAACTTATGAGACATTATATTAAGCCCAATTGTCGCACGATAATTTTTAGTAAACTTATTTTCAACAAATCTGCGAATGATGCTTGTTTTTCCAACCTCATGGTCACCAATAATGATAAATTTAAAACGATAAATTCCTCCATGATCTAATCTTAATTGGTAAATTTGTTCTTTTAATCTTTCCGAACGTTTAGCTTCATATTCAAAATTAGGAACTTTTAGTTGAATTTCTTCCCCTTCTTCTAGATCAATAATCTGAGCCGTCTTTTCTGCTAGAAAGTATGCGTAAGGAGAGACTTTATCAACGGAAGCCATAGTATTAAGTACTAAACTTAATGTTGTTTTTTCATCAACAGAGATAAATAATAACCTGTATTTTTCAGTGTCAAAACTAGCTGTTCCGAAGTTCTGAAAGGAAAATTCATGTCTTATTCGATCTAAAATCGGATTGATGATGGTTGTTAGTACAGAAATAATCTCAATCTCTACATCATCCCTTTTTTCCCCTGCAATGACCAATCCATCCATATCTGATACGATTACAGCTTTAGTATCATCATTAAGGCTTAAAAAATTATTAAATAATTCCTCAAAAAATTTACTGATTTTAAGACTCAAAGTAAAACCCGTTTATAAATTATTTCTAAAATAATATTTTAAATGCATTATATCAATACTGTTAAAAATAATTATTTTTATTATCCATTAAAGATTTTTTTGGTTAATTACCATTTCCAATAAAAAAATGCCTAAATGTATAATTTGCCATTTAGATATCGAAGCCTCTGAGGAGTATCTTAAATGTCCGAATGACCATCCTTCTCATTCAGTTTGTCTGAAAGAATGGTTTAAACATTCCAAAAAATGTCCTTTATGCCGTGAATCATATGATGCTAACATTATTAATAAATTCCAATCCTATTTAGAAGAAGAAGAAGCTAAAATTGAAGAAGAACTAAAGAAGCAGCAACAAGAACAAACCATGAATGAAATAAAAGAGATTGGAATGAAAATGGTATTTCTTAAATTTTTCAGGAAAATAGAAAAATTAGAATTGTCTAAGGATTATGATAGGGCTTTAAAAAAACTTGAAACTCAAAATGCGGATTTAAATACAGAAAATGGTCGACAAATTATATTTTTAAAAGGAAAAATCAATTATCTAAAAGGTCGTTATGATTTGGCAATAAATCATCTTTTTAAATTGGTTAAAGAAAAATTCGATTTTCCGCAAGCATTCTTTTATTTAGGGAAATCATATGAAGAACTAGGACTTGAAGAAAAGGCTAAATGGGCGTATGATAGAGTACCAAAAAGTGAAAACTCTCAAACATGAATAGGAAAATAATTTTAAATTTATTCTACTTTTTCATTAATAAGTTAAAACTATAAAGGTAATTTGATGATAAATATGAAATTTAATATGAATAAAAGTCATCGAGATGCGGTGCAAGAAGTAAGACTAATTTATGATTTTATTTCATCACAAAAAAAGTTTTCAAAACTTATTCCCGAAGTCAGAACTAATATATCTGTTGCGATTCCAGATGCAAAAGAAAAGGAAGATGTTGCTGCAATCGATGGTCGAATAACCATAGTGAATGGAATGCCAAAAGCTTGTGGAGATATCAAGTTCGGCGTTTCTGATCATACAGCAAGGCTTATATTAACCACAAAAAAATTCGATAATTCCTACAATATTGCACTTAATTTAAGGTATAGTCCAAAATTAATTGAAAAGTTAACAAAAGTCAATAATTTAAAATTAGGTGAAATAGACAGAATGAAGGAACCAGAACAACTGAAAGGTAAAGAGCATTCTACTATGCAATGGTTGATTAAAAAAGTAGTGGATAGATTGGGAGGTATCCCAGATATCATATGGGATAAGGGAGCTATAGGAAAAGAACCCATAATTAGATTATTTGGAAGAAATGCCAAAGAAATTATTAAAAAGCTTGAGAAAATTCTTTCTTTAATTGATTGAGGGATTTTTGGACTTTCTTTTCTCTTCTAAACATTCTTTTAGAATTTTAATTGCACAAAATTCACCACACATACTACATTCTTTATCTTCAACTTTTTCTCCAGAGCGGGAATGTATTTGAGCTGCTAATTCTGGATCAATAGCATTTTCAATCATCTCATTCCAATCCAGATCTTTTCGAGCTAAATCCATATTATAGTCCCAATTTGAAACTCTACGTCCATATCTAGCAATATTAGCGGCATGGGCGGCGATCCTTGAAGCAATAACCCCTCGCTTAACTTCTTCTTTATTTGGAAGACCCAAATGTTCTGAAGGAGTCACGTAGCAAAGATAATCAGCACCAGATAAAGCAGCTATTGTCCCTCCGATAGCTCCTACAAGATGATCATATCCTGGTGCAATATCAGTAACTAAAGGTCCAAGAACATAAAAAGGAGCACCTTTACAAAGGGATTTTTGCATATGAATATTTCTTTCTATTTCATTTACAGGAATATGACCTGGCCCTTCTACCATAACTTGTATATTGTGTTCCCAAGCTCTTTCAACTAATTTAGAAATTTCGAGCAATTCTTGAATTTGAGCATAATCAGTGGAATCAAAGATTCCTCCGGGTCTCATTCCATCTCCTAAAGATAATGTAAAATCATATTCTTTTGCCATTTCAAGTAAATAATCATATTGACTATTGAAAGGATTTTCTTGCTCATTTTGAAGAATCCATGCGGCAAGGAATGTACCTCCCCTTGAGACAATTCCCATAAGTCTCGGATGTTCTACTAAGTACTCAACAATTTCTTTTGTAACACCAACATGGATGGTAAAGAAATCAATCCCTTCTTTTGCTTGTTGTTCGACTACATTAAAAAGATCATCTTCATCCATATGGATAATTGCTCCTTTTTTCTCAAGAGCATTAAGAGCTGATTGATAAATGGGAACAGTCCCGATAGGAACATTAATTTCATTTACAATTTGGTTTCTAATTTCCTTAACATCTTTCTCTGTTTTTCCAGTACTTAAGTCCATTATCGTATCAGCACCATATCTCACAGCAATTTTAGCTTTTTCAATTTCTTCTGAAATATTACATACTGTCTTACTTGATCCGACATTTGCGTTTATTTTTACTAATAAACCTTCTCCAATTCCTATTGGTTCAGTATTTCTCTGATTAGATTTAGGGATTATTATGCGTCCGCTTGCTAGTCCTTTTCGAATAAATTCGACATCTACTTGTTCTTTTTTAGCAACAATTTCCATTTCTTTTGTAATATTTCCATTTCTCGCAATTTCCATTAATGTAGACAAATTTAAATCACACCTTTTAATAAATTAAAAAGAAAAAAATATTGTAACAAGGCTAATAATCTTTACAAAATTATAATTTTTTCTCAAAAGAGAGTAACCATATTACAAGAAAAATTCTATAAAATATAAAATAATCAATCATACCCAATTTTCAAATCTTCTAATAATTTTACCAATGATTTTGTAAGATTGTAGTCCTTTAATTCTTCAAAAGGGACAAATTTAGCATCCAACGCATCATCATCTGCAACTGGTTTTTGATTTGATTTTCCCTCAATTTGATTTACAAAATAATTTAGTAAAACATAATGGTATTCGATTTTTCCATCATCATCATACATGATTTTATCAATGATTCCTGCTAATTTAGTTACTTTTACTTTAATGCCCGTTTCTTCAAAAGCTTCTCTTTCAGCTGCATTTTCAACATTCTCACCCAGATCTAAATGACCACCAGGAATACTCCACATATTTGCATCAGGATTATACTTTCGTTTAACTAATAGAAGTTTATTATCTCTAACCATCATTACACCTACACCAATATGTGGTCGATATGGGTATCTCCTTCTTTCGAAAAAATCAATCTTTTTTGTTTTTTCCATAAAAAATCACAAAATTCTTACCTTTCTAACTTAATCCTAAAAATATAATGATCAAATTAATCTTTTTTCGGATTTGATTTTATTGATTTTAAGGTAAGAAAAAACTGTATTTAATGAGAATTAAAGATTTAAAATATATTTATAGCGATTTTTACACTAAATTAGGATGAAAAATTAGGATGTATGTTATATTCTATATTTCATTTAAAAAAATTCGATTAAAGGAATATATAGCGCAATTTATTGAATGTAATCAAATTAAAAAAATTTAATAGATTTTATACTCATTCAAAAATATGGTAAAAAATCAGAAAATTGTTTTGATTGGCGCCGGTTCCCTCCAATTTGGTCTTGGATCCGCGGGTTCAATTCTAGCAAGTGAAATCCTGGAAGAAAGCACCATTTGTTTACATGATATAAATGAAGAACACCTAAAGTTAGCTAATACGGCTTGTGAAGAAGCCATTGAGAAAAGAGAGTTAAATTTTAGTTTGGAATCAACCACAGATAGAAAGGAAGCACTAGAAGAAGCAACATTTATAATTAATTCAATTGAAATTCCTCCAAGATTTGAATTATGGGAACAGGATTATCAAATACCAGTAAAATATGGAAATAAACAAATTTTTGGGGAGAATGGAGGTCCAGGAGGATTATTTCATTCTCTAAGAATTATTCCACCTATTTTAGATATTTGTGAAGATATAATTGATATTTGCCCTAAAGCTTTTCTCATAAATTTTTCAAATCCTATGAGTCGAGTTTGTTTAGCAGTGAAACGTAAATTTCCATCTTTAAAATTTGTTGGTTTATGTCATGAGTTTCATTTTGCTATTACTCATCTACCTCGTATCCTTGACAAGGAAATTGAAGATTTAGAAGTTAAAATGGGGGGATTAAACCATTTTGGAATATTATTAGACATCAGAGATAAAAAGTCAGGGGAAGATCTATATCCTGAAGTTCGGAAAAAAGGTCTAGAATATCTTGAAGGTTTGAATACATTAGATGTTGATTTAGTTAAGTTTATTTTAAAACATTATGGATATCTTCCTTATACTACAGACTCTCATTATGGGGAATATATTCAATGGGCATATGATGTTGCAGATTTACCAGGAGTAAAACAATTTAAGGAAGTTTACATGGCGTCAATTAATTATGAAGGAAAGAAAGTTCGACGCCTTATTAAAAAAGGGAAGGGAGATCGGTTAGTTAAACCAGATGATGAAAGAGCGATACCTATTATAGAAGGAATAATATCAAATGATAAACATATAGAATATTCGGTAAATATACCAAATAATGGAATAATTTCAAATTTACCAGAAGATCTTGTAGTAGAGTGTCCCGCTATTATTAATAAAGAGGGTGTAAAAGGAATAAAATTAGGAATTTATCCTAAAGGATTAGCAGCACTTTTAAGAACCCAAGCTTCAGTTCAAGATCTTGCAGTGGAAGCTGCTATTACAAATTCAAAAAAGAATGCTTTAAGGGCATTACTTGCGGATCCGCTTGTAACTAATGTTTCCCAAGCAAAAAAGATTCTTGAAGAATTTTTAGAAACACAATCGAAATACTTAAATCTTAAATAATTAAGAATTTTCTATTTCAGGTGAGAAAAATAGTTAGACCTCCTTATTGGCCAAGAAATGGTCAACCTTATCGAACAACGCCCTTTACTTGGATTGTAAAAAATAGAATTGCAGCTAGTTGGTGGCCCGATGATGAGGTATTTGAAATTTACCGAAAAGAAGGTGTGAAGGTTATAATTAATTGTTCTGAATTTGATAATCATAAACAGGTTCCTAAAGAATTTCATTATTATCATATTTCCATTCCAGATTATGGAATCCCTACAGATTTTCAAATTAAAAAATTTCTTGACATTACAAATTATCATAGAGAACAAAATGAATCTATTGTTGTCCATTGTGTAGCGGGTTGTGGTAGAACAGGGCAAATGATCGTAGTTTGGGGAGCTCATAATAATCAGATCCCTAAAGGGATCGATCCTGTTGATTGGATCAGGTCTTATAGGAAATGTTGTTTAGAAACAAAGGAACAAAAGAAATTTGCTAGAGAAATTGCTAAAAAACTTCAAGATTAAAATATTTATTTTAGTAATTTTATTTTTTAAATAGATTTATGAATATTTACCATTTTATTAAATTTTTAAAAATTACATGTAGGATTACTTAAATGCCTAAATCTGATCTCGTTTATATCATAAAGGACAATATTATAGCCTTAAGCTTAAAAATGCCCTCAGAATTTCAAGAAAATAATAAATTAGAAGAGTATTTATACAAATTCAGCGAAAAATCGTTAAATATTATAGCAGGATTTAACAAAAATCTCCTTCAACATTTTTTTCTTGTAGCAAAAAAACAAAATCCCACTGAATTAAATGATTATCTGAGAAAATTAGAGAAAATTTCCTATATGATTGGTCCTTTGGGAAATCTAAATTATTTATCTCCAAAACAAATAGAATATGTACTTGAAAAATTGAAGAACTTAAAGTTAGAAGAAATTACTGAGAAGAAGATTAGCTTGATCGCTGATGAAGAACTTGAGAAAGAATTTGGAGATGCTCAATATGGTAAAGAGGCAGCTCTTGAAAGTCAATTGGCATCTGCGAAATACTACCTTTCAGAAATAGGATATAATGAACAAGAGATTAATAAACATATAAAAGAAGTACGAGAAGATCCAATTAAGTTAAATAATTTGTTTAATTTACCTCCAAAAGAAATTTACAATCTTCCCCCAGAAATTGATGATTCAAGTTCTTCCTCCGAAGAAAATATAGATACAAATGAAATAATTTCACGACATATTCAAGCTGTGTCTCAAGATATCACTGCAGAACGACAAGAAAAAGTAAATGCAATATTATCTGAAATTAAATCTCATGTTAAAGAGAAAATGACTCAGAATTATGAAAGAGTATTTCGCCAAATGCATCCCGATCGCCTTAAAAGAGCGTGTAAGTTCTTGAAAGAAACAAAAAGGAAGCAAAAAAGAATGGATTTATATTTAGAATGGTTTACAAATAGTTTTCTTCTTTCAAGAATTGAATTAAAAGTAGAACATTGGCAAGTATCATCAGCAGCTGGACATGGGAGTGATGGTGTATATACTGCTGGTCTTGATTTCTCACGATATGATAACATTATAAAGGAATTTCCAGACGCTAAGCTTTCAAAAGTTATTAATATCTCTAAAAAAATATTACAGCATCCTTCTAAAAAAGCTATTCAAAAATTAGGGCAAGATTTAATTGCTGAAACGGGATTTGATGAGCATTTATATTTTACTGGATGAAAAGTTAAGATTCTCTCTTATATACAGTTTCTCCTCTAATTATAGTTTCTAAAATCTTAAGATTTTTAATTTCATTTTTAGGAATTTTGAGAGGATTCTCATTTAAAATTACAAAATCAGCTAATTTTCCTTTTTCAATTGTCCCTTTTATATCTTCTTGAAAAGAAGCATAAGCTCCATTAATAGTGTATGCTTTTATTGCTTCTTCAACTGACACGCATTCTTCAGGAATAAAACCATTTCGATTTACCATAGCATGAATGCCCATTATTACATCGGGATCTTCAACTGGACAATCTGATCCGGCAGTTAGAATTACACCTGAATCAATAATAGATTTAAAGGGATACGTATATTTACATCTCTCTTTTCCTAGTCTTTTTTCCAACCATTTATATTCAGAATTTAAAAATGGGGGTTGACATGATGCTATTAAACCTAATTCTTTCATATCTTTAATTACATCATTTTTTAGCATTGAAGCGTGCTCAATTCGATGACGATGATTTAATTTTGGGAATTCTTTTAATAATTCTTTATAAAGATCAACAAGTATACGATTTCCTTTATCTCCTATAGCATGAACAGCGACTTGGAATCCTAACTTATGTGCTTCTAGCATTTGCTCATAAATTTCGTCTAATTCAACAACACAATAACCTTTTTTATTCGGTTTATCCGTAAATTCTTTAAAAAGACAAGCTGTAGCTGCTCCGAAGGTTCCATCAAGAAATAATTTTAATCCTCCTAACTTAAATTTTCCATATTTATTTTCTAAATCTATGGAGGTGTTTTTAAGATGTATTAATTTTTTTGGATTTTGAGTAGAGGTAAGAGAATACGTATTTTGTAATATTTTTTCGAGAATTGATTTATAAATAGGTATTTCTAAGGCACCTAAATCTCCAAATTCTCCACCACTGTCAGCTTGAAATACTCCATGAATAGAGGTGATCCCCCTTTTGGCCAGATTTTTAAATGCTCGTTCAGCACCTCTTTTAATCTCTTCAAGAGTTGGTAATTCAATTTGAGAAAAAATAAGGCTTAATGCTTGTTCTGAAATAACTCCATTTAATTCTCTATTTTTATTCTTTCTAATTTCACCACCGTCTGGAGGAATTGTATTTTCATTGATTCCTGCAATTTCCAATGCTTTACTATTTGCTACACCAATGTGAAAATCATATCGTAATAAAAAGATGGGATGATCTGGTACTGCTTCATCCAAATCCCACTTTTTAGGTAAAATTGGGTTCTTAAAATTTTCTTCATTTAATTTTAAACACAGAATTATTTTTTCTTTATTTTTATTTTTGATATTTTCTTTTAAGAAACTCTTAAGTTCGCTTAGGCTTCGTAAATTAGATAGATCTGGGCTGAGTAAGAAAAAAATATACAATATTGGGTGGATGTGAGAATCAATAAATCCTGGCAATATACAATGCCCTTCTAAATTAATTTCCTCATAATTTTCATCTAATAAGTTCCTTAACTTATCAATACTCCCTACACCAATAATTTTTTCTCCTTCAATCGCAACTGCTTCAATTTCAGATTGATCTAGGTTTGAATTTATGGTTATAATATCCCCATTAAAAATTAATTTTTTAACTTCATTCATGCCTAATTGTTAATAGTTTAGTTCTTTATAATAATATTTACCAATCTATCAAAATATATGAGTTGCAATTTAATTTAGAAGATTAGATGAGTATTGTTTAACTAAAAATTCAATTTTATTAGGATCTAGATTTTCTTCCTCTAATTCTGGACACATATGCTCTAAATGTTGTAAAAGGTCATTCAAACTAGATTCTGCTTCTTTAAGTTGGAAATTGTCACTATCTTCAATTACGATAGATCCCATTAGATGCTCAGAACGTTTAAAAATAATTATATGTTGCCCTACTTTCAATTGATCTAATTCGGATTTAAAAGACTCCCTTACAAATGTTGTTATCGCAGCAAATAATCCTCCTTGAAGAATATCTTCATTTGAAGTAGACGTTAGGGGAATTCCACCTTTATCAAAAACCGTAAGAGCTTTAGGGCACAGATTTCTAGAAAGTTGTTTTCCAGTTAGTTTCTGATAAATTTTCATAAAAGCATCTACGATTCCATTTCCTGTTTTACATGAAATTGGAAAAATTTCGAATGATTTCATTTTATTTAATTCCAATTCTTCAATTATTTTCCCAAGTGATACGATATTCTGAAGATCATACTTATTTGCAAGAACTATAAGCGGTTTGTTTTTTAAATGGGCAGATACTTTCCATAATTCTTTTTTTGATTCTGATAATCTTTCATTATCACTAGCATCCACCATGTATAGCACACATTCTGCATCTTTCATTTCTCCAATCCATAGAGATCTAAAATCTTTTTGCCCGCCCATATCCGTTACATTAATCCTTATTCCTTGAACCTCTATCTCAGAACTATCCTTACCCATTGTTGGTGTGTGTTCAATAAAGGTACCTTCTTTTAAAAAAGAAACAAATGTGGATTTCCCTGCATTATCAAGTCCACAAATGATTACTTTTTTATTTTGTGTAAAAATTTTTGAAAATATATCTTTAATTAATCCCATATTTAACACTCTTGCCTTCTTTTGCGTTTTGATTAATTTTTTAAACTTAAGTTCAATTTTTTTGATTTATTATAATTCTTAAACTGTATCTCTCTTATATGAAACTGAAAGTTTATATATATAAACGGCCTCAATAAATTCATATAAATGACAGATAATTTTAGATAATTTTTGGCATTCAACTTTTTAATTCCTCTTTATCTTACTTTTCTTGCAATCCAAGAACTCTTTATTTTTTTCTCATTTTCCCGATCAAATAGAATAAACTTATCAATATAACCGATTGAACCCAATATCATAGGAACAACTGCAAAAATCTGAATTGTAACCTGTATATATATTAAAAAAGTAAAGTAACTGAAATTGTAAATTAAGACAAAAAATCCTAAAACCATCGATAAACCATTTCTATTTTTCTTTCCAATTTCAAACAAATACATAAATACAATAATAGCTGATGCGATATTATAGAGGGTAATATATATAATATTACTGAATAAATAGAGCCCTAAGATTATATAAAAACAAATGATAATAGGTAATGTGTAAAATTTTTCATATTTCTTTAAATATATGATAAAACTTAATTCCAATGTAATTATAGCAGATAAAATGATATAAGTTATACTTAATCCCTCTCCTATAATTAAATCGAAGGAGGGAATAATACTTTTTAAAATGTAAAAGACTGAATTTACTTGAATTAAAAGGAAAAAAATAATCATTAATAACATTAGTTTATTCTTTGTAATTCTCCATTTTTTATTTAGAAAAAACTGAAGAACTATCAAAAAGAGAAAAAAGATTACTTCAAAGAAGAGAGAAAGAAAATTAATCATTTTAGATTTTTCTCCCTCCAATTTCTGTTTTATTATAAGGATGAAAATATCCCAAAGCGAAGATTAACCCAAAAATAGCAATTAATAACGTACAAATATCCCCTGGAATTGTTTCACCGAATATTACAGATAAATATGAAAAAGTAAAAAAGAGCCCAAGACCCAATGAACCATTATCTTTTAAACGAATGCCCGTAATATAGAAAAAAATTAGTCCAATTATTCCCGTAATCAAAATATATGGTTGATAAAGTAGATCAAATCCTCCAGATAGGAAATAAAAAATAATCATACCAATAAAAATTTGTAGAGGCGTAAAATAAAACTTTTTCCATTGATTGGCATAACAAATCATGCACAATGCAATTGTTACCATAGATCCTATTGCAATCGAGTAAGGTGTTATTCCATTAAGAGATGTACCAATTACATCCTCTGCAATAAAGAATTTAAGTGGAGTTACTTCATAAAGATTCGTAGGAATTATGGCATATGCAAAACTAATAAATATAGCAAAAATAGATAACCTTATATAATTGATACGCCCCGTCTCCTTATATTCCAGCCACAATTTTCTTCCAACAATAAATACCATAATAGGGGCAATTATTATAGTAGCGAAATTTCCAATTATTTGGGTTATGAATCTAATACCTAAAGCTCCACTCATTAGAAAAAACTCCCTCTTAATGTTGGTTTAGTATTTTCTTCATTTTCCTTGGACTTCTGAACAATTTCTGAAAGTTTAATATTTATCCCCTCAATTAATATATTCTTTCCCTTATTTAGTCCATCATATATAATTTCCAAGTTTTTCAATAAAATCTCCTCATTTAACATATTATGTTTTCTTAATTTCCCAAAAATCACTATTAAATATTCTTTATACACTTCAGGGTTTTCTTTATTTTCTAATAGTAAAGAATATGAGATTAAATCATCCCGATCTTCTTTTTGGGGATTTCTAAAGACATACGATAATATATTAGTATTTTGATATTTTGTAATCTTGAATTCATTATCTTGGCAACCTTCTGGTAAGCAATAAAAGAGGATTTCTTTTAACTTTTTTGTAGAAAGATTAAATTCTGGAAACATAGTAACCATTTCTGGATTTGAATCTGAAAAACCCCCTAGCTTACAAACAAAAGATTTTCCCGATGACATTATTGATATTTTTGAATTATTTGATTAGATGAAATATATTTAAGAGAAATATATTTGGAATTTTTTATATTTATTATTTTGTAATTATAAAAATATTAGAACATTTTTTCTTAATAATATGTGAGTTCTATCGTAAGGAAAATTTTATAAATTCAGAAAGTTTATAAATGAAAAATACTAGTAATGTTTTTCTTAATTAAAATTCGTGATACAGTAGGATAAACCATTTTAAAAACTTAAAGAGAATAAATAATATAAATATATTACACTTTAGATTAATCAGTTCAAATCTTACCTTTTAAATATTGAAATATTTATCTGAATCAATATAGCAATGACATAATGGAGAGATTATAATATTTAAAGGTAAATTTATCATCTTTTTTGCCTTTAAATTTGAATTTTAACATATCAATTATCCCAGATGTCTAAAGTTAATAAATTATATTATTCTTTAAATTCTTCAGTAATTCTTAAAATTTCCTTCATCCCTTGAAGGTGAAATGCCACAATATCCGGTAGTGTACTAATAATAGCAATCGGTGTTTCTATAGGTAATGGGATTTGGAAAAAACTCTTTTTTTCATCAATAATTATAAAACCAAATATGTTGTAAATGTTATCACCTATTTTTTTAAGCAATTGAAAGTTATATGTTTTTTGATGTTCAGAATTATTCCAGAACAAGTCTTTACATTTCCAATATCGGTATTTACAGCTTTAAGTACTCTATTTATATGCGGAGGATTTATCAGCGTAGATATGTTCACTAGTCCATTAAAGGAAATTGTTCAATTTATCCCTTTTCGCTCTATCGCTGCTTTCGCCTCCCGAAATGTTCAGGTTGCTGGACCGTGGAGCCCAAAGGATTTACAGCGAAGGACTTAGGGTTTACAACAAAAAGAACGAATTGCAGGATCGGTTTATTTTTATCAAGAAATAAAAGATAAATGAGGGGCTACTTAAAAATTAAACTTTAATTTTAGAAAACGAGGACTTAAGGTGATTTTAGAGAATGTGGGTAATTTAGAAAATAATTGTTCTCCGGCCCACATATCTCGAGAAATGTCGTATTTTGAAACATCTGGCATTCTGTAAGCTTCCCAAATCTGTTTTCTTAATTTTTTACTTTCATTGATTAATTTTATATAGGTATTCCACAATGTTTTAGTGCTTGATCCAGCATCATAGAAAAGACTTTCACATGCTTCGCCATTTTTGTAATAAGTAGAAAGTGAAGCCTCAATTTTTTTATCATATTCACTTAATTCTTGAGAATTAAAATTACTGCTATTCTGAAATAATGGTTTTAAAGTATCAAAAGCGCATTGAGCACTTACTAATCCAGATAAAAGACCTTCATAAAAGAAGGCTGTAACTAGACCTGCTGCTTCACCTAAAACCAACATTCGATCCTGAGACTTTTTCATAATTGGGTGTTTTGAAATTTTTCCCGAAAAGAATGGTTTTTCACTTCTTTTCAATCCTTTCATATAAGGTTGGATATATTTATAATTTTTTAAGATTCTATCGAGTTTATCAACTACTTCTGCTTCTGTCTCTCCATTATTTCCAAGAAATCCGGCAATAACTCGGTCTCTTCCCACATTAAAAAAGAAAGGCCCATTCTCACTTATATTTGAATTTATATGAAACATATACTGAAAATCAAAGTTTTCTTTTATCTGGGATTCCGTTCCATAAAGATGCGTATAAATCCCCATATATGAATCGGGAGTATCAAACCCTAATGAACGTTGTATTTCCAAGGCTCTCGATCCTGTCGCTAAAACTAAAACTTTTGATTTGAATATATCTCCATCTGAAGTGAATACTTCTACATAATCTGTTTTTCGATTAATTCTTGATATTTTTTTATTTAAATTCACAATTCCTCCATTATCACGGAATTTATTAAGTAAGTGGGTAATTAAATTCTCAGTATGAGAAATTTTTCCTAAAGGATCTCCGAATTCATTTGAATTGACAATCCCATCTTTTTCTTTTCCCATATAATTTGTCTTAATGTGATCATGAGGAAATATGTCTTTATCTGCATAATCCACATCAATATAAGGTTTATTATGCTCGGGAAAAACATTTGTTCTTATGGGAATTTGTTCATTTTCTTCTAATAATAATGTCTTTGCGTATGGGGAAATCTTCTTTGCGAAGCTTGAACCAGTAATGCCTGATCCAATAACAATAATATCAAAAGTCATAGTTATAAAACTCGTTTTTAGGATTTTGAATATTTAAAAAGGAATAATATAATTTCTTTTAGTTTAAAATGAAATAAATTATATTAATTTTATGTTCTATGATTACTTTTCTGTTTCTACTTAATTTTAAAAGAATTACTTAAGTGATTTTTCAAAAAGAAGAACAATCAATAGACTTTCTTGCTTCGAAGGAAATTCAATATATTTCGAAAATACCTTTTGCCCGTTTTCAAGGGAATAAAATAATTCCGGAAGATTTAATGCACCAGTCATAAATCGAATTTCTAATTCTTTAAGAGATCTTATAAGTAATTCGTTTGGAAGTGAAGAATAAATAATATTACCTTTTGAGGAAAGAATGGCTGCTCCAATAATTTCATTTTCAAAAATTAAATCCTTAAACAATTTTATTACTTTGATATAAAATTCCTTGCTTTGAAACTTCTCTTCCATCCCAGTAATGATAGTATCAATTTTTTCATCAAATTCAGGGTTTTCTATTTCTTCATAATCCTTTATATCTTCTGAATTGGGAAAGCTTTCATAAAATAAGTTGATGATTCGTTTCAATCGAGAATTTACAAATAGAAGACTTGCTGTAATTTCTGAAAGAATTACAAATATAAATTCGTTTTTTACTCTAAATACGAATCTAAGGTTACCCATCTCTAAAACCTCAAGATTCCGATCAATAACTTTTTCAGAGAAACTAAAGATAGCCGAAAAAAATCCAGTTATTAAATTCAAGTTAAAATCTATTTCTTCAGTAAAATTCTTACTATAAACTAATCCGCCCGTATTTCTTAAGATGAAGATGGAATGTATGTTCATTGCAGTAATTTATTAAGTCTTAGAAATTATAAAAAAATCCAATCTTTTAAGTATTTTCATAAGGTTATAAAAGAGTAATTATTGGTTTATTACAAAATGAAGAGTTAGAGAATATTTTTAATTTACTTATTTTATTAAAGTTATGAAGTAAAATTCACGATAAATAACTTTAAAAGTAAGAAAGGATTTTTTCAATTGTGAAAGTTGTGTAAATGATTTTCACAACATTTTAATATTAAAAAGTGATAATATATGTCTGATAACGAATTAGAAAAAATTAAAATGCGCAAAGCAGAAATGATGATGAAAGGCGAAAAGTCTTTACCAAAGAAAATTGTAAAAGTACATAATATGAATGAATTTGATGCCCTCATTAATGAATATCCAGAGACAATCATACTAATTGACTTTACCGCAGTATGGTGTGGACCTTGTCAGATGTTTGGTCCAATCTTTGAGAAGTTAAGTCAAGATTATAGTGAAGATTTTATCTTTGCCAAAGTTGACGTTGATGAAAACCCAATGGTTGCTCGAAAATATAGTGTTACTGGTGTTCCTACGACAGCATTCATTAAAGGGAATAAACTTGTGAATAGAATGGTTGGAGCACATGGCTATGATTCGATGGTTCAGGTCTTAAATCGGTTAAGGGAAGAAGCATAATT
>JARRLT010000017.1:0-5906 GCA_037386725.1 Promethearchaeota archaeon | reverse complement strand
TTTTTTCTATTTTATTTTATTTTAGATTAAAAACTAATGGTGGATAATATGGAAAGTATAAATCAACAAGTAGAAGAAATGGATAAGTTGAAAATCGATAAGAAGGGAAATTATCGAAGTAGAAAACTTTTCAAATGTATCTTAGGATTAAATAAATTAGAATCTGACGTATTTGCTTATTTATTAAAAAATAAAGATGCCGGAACATCTGAGTTAAAAAAAGTATTAGAAATGGATCGGAGTTCTGTACAACGAGCTTTACAGTCTTTACTCGAATTAAATTTGATTGTGAGAGATCAAATGTCTTTAAAGGATTATTCAGAAGAAATAAATCTCGATAATCCAATAAAAAGAGGATATCTTTATGTTTACAATACAAAAGAATTAGATTTTATCAAGGATCAGTTAAAAATCCTCTTAAGCAAATGGTACAAATCCATGATTAGCTATGTTAACGATTTAGAAAGTCTTTTTGACTGTTATGAAATAAAAGGCGAGTTATGTTAACAACATAAACTAAAATTGTATTAAAAGTGATATTTCATTTTTATCCTTTTTTCACCTATAAAAATAGTGAAGATTTTTATACTTAGATTGAATTTTAATTTATATCGAACTTTAATCACCAAAATAAAAATCATTATGAAATGTTGTTCAAATTGTAATTGTCAAATCGAAGTAGAATGGTGGCAATTTTGTCCCGAATGTGGGTGTTCATTAAATAAGAAAATTAATTATGAGACGGAATTTAAGGAAAAGACCGATCAAAATATTCTAAAAAGATTTTTGCTGGAATATGATTATTCAATATCATCAGAAGATGGAATATATAAAGAAATTACTCCCAATTTAATTAATATAAAATTTAAAGAAGTTGCTCATTAAATCATTTTGGATCTCTAAATTCATTTATATATAGTTAATATGTTTTCTATTTGATCCCACTTACTCTTTAAGGATTGGAGTGTTAATAAATTAAAAATCGAATTCAGAAGTAGGAAAAAGAAAAATAAAAAAACAAAAAGTCGTAGGAGATTTGAGCTGATACGCTTTTTGAAGTTTTATGCATTTTCTAAGATGAAAAGCATACTATCATGCGGGATATAGAATTCATCTTTGCGTTTAATTATAACTGAGTGAAAGTATTCCGCAAGTCCTAAGAAACCTCGGATAACACTTTCATCTTCTTCAAATTTGAATACTATATGAACAGTCCCATTCTTACTTGAAATTTTTACGTCATCATAAACCCGCTCATCAATTAGGGGGATTTTCAACTCGTTTATTATTTCGAAAACACGTTTAATAAAGATTTCCGATTTCGGAATTTGGAACACCTTGTTTATTTTTATTGTAAGTAAAATATTCTTAAATTATGTTTTTTAAATTCTATAAAGAAATATATATTGCTAATTTATATTCTTAATGATTTCGTGTTTATTAAACCTTTATTTTAATTCTAACTAAAAATACTCTTTAAAGAGGGGATCTGATGAACCATTAACAATATTTCATCAAATAATTATATTTCGTCAGATAATTTTAGATTTTTAATTTAAAATTCTAAATTTTATTACTATATTTATCTAAAATGTTATTATAAATTACTTTTATGTGAAATACTATTTTGCTAAACAAAGAAATAATTGAAATATTTTTAAATCCTAGATCAGTGGCTATTATAGGGGCTTCTAAAAATCCTATGAAAGGAGGATATAAAATACTTAATAATCTTGTATCTAATAACTTTAAGGGAAAATTGTACTCTATAAATCCAAACACAGAAGGAGAATTATTCGGAGTGGAATTCAAAAAATCAGTTTTAGATATAAGGGAAGATGTAGATTTAGCGATTTTTTATGTACCGAATAAATTAATTCCAGAGCTACTTTCAGAATGTATTCAAAAGGGAATAAAGGGGGCTATCATAGAAGCTTCTGGTTTTGAAGAGATTGGAGAAGAAGGTTTCAAGTTAAAAGATCAAATTTTAGAGATTACGCAGAATTTTACTAAAATTAGAGTGGTTGGTCCAAATTGCATGGGATTAACCAAAATTGATGTTGATAGCAAGGAGGAAAACAAAAGTGGTTTTTTCTCATCATTTCTTGTTTTTAATAAATATAGAAGGGGAAATATAGCAATTATTAGTCAGTCAGGGATGCTAAATGGTGGGTATTTTACACATATTACTACTAAGTATCCAGGATTAGGATTTAGATATGTTTGTTCTATTGGAAATAAAATGGATTTAAGTGAACTTGAATTTCTGGAATATATGATTAACGATAATACGGTAAATGTAATCGCGATCTATCTTGAATCCTTTGAAAATCCCCGAAAGTTCATTAATCTATGTGAAAAGGCAAGAAAGATACCCCAAAAAACTATCATTTTAGTTAAGGGAGGGATAACATCTCAGGGCCAAAAAGCAACACTAAGTCATACCGGAGCTTTATCAGGAGACTCGAAACTTATCAATGCAATTATCAAACAATCCGGCGTGATTCATGCTAACACATTCTATGAAATGTTTCTTTATGCACGTACTTTTTCGATGATGTATCATGAAAATAAAAACTTACCTAAAAAAGGGAACGTTTCAATAATCGTAGGATCCGGAGGCGCAGGTACAATCCTAACAGATCTAATTAATAAATATACATTAAATCTCCCAGAATTAAACGAAAAAGCTTACAACATCTTAAAAGAGATTTTTCCAGAGTGGATGCCTCCCAATCGGTTTGCTTTAGTTGATATCTGGCCTGCGATGGAGAAGGCTATGGGTAGTAATGCAGATCCTAATTTAGTTATGAAAACTGCTTATGAAGCTGTCTTAGGAGAGCCAGAAATTGAGGGATTATTTAATATGATTTTTATTTAATCGGGGAGAATAGGGAAGTTAAAAGGATTTCGAAAATCCTAGGTGAAAATAATATTCCAAGTTTTTCAAATTTGAGGGAATTAGTTAAAAATTTCAAGGTCCTAATTCAAAAAGGTGATTAGATAGATTAATTCTCTTATTAGTTCTATTAGTACTTTCATACCTTGAATAAGATTTTTAATATACTAATTTTCCCTAAGCCTTAATATTTTTATTGTTTAATTTTAAGCGTACTTTAGTTTGAAAAATAAGGTATAACATTAAACCAATTGATGCAACAATAGAAAGAATAAGATAAGCAAAATTTAACCCTAAGTCAGAAATTAACCCTCCTATAAAAGTTCCTAAGAAAAAACTTAAACTGATTGAACTTTCGAAATAATTTTAATTTTCCTAGTGAAATACTCATTCCTGTATAGGTGAAAATAGTTTGGGTGGTTATTAAGATAAATGAAGATAAGTAATTTATAAAGAGTGGAATTTTTAAGATCTCATATTTTAGAGGGTATATTAATCCATTAGAATGTTCCAAGAATCCATACATTAGAATTATAAAAAGTGGGAGAAAAATAGAATAATATATATATTTTGGTTTTTTAATTTCAACATTTGAGTGTGTAGGGAGGGAGATTTCTTGATTCGAATAGTCATTTTTCTTTGGTTCCTGAAATAATAGTGCCAAAATTAAGCATATAACAATATAAATAAAACTAATATGAAACATTAGATTAATATTTGCCACAAAGAATAATAAAAAACTTCCTATCAAAAATGAGGCTACTGATCCCAAATTCCAAGACAGAGAATACTTTCGAATTAATTTATTTCCCATTAAATCATTTTGTTTGCTGCCTTCTTTATTTTTTTCAAGGGAAGTTAAAATTGATAATGAAGAATTCAAAACAGGCCAAAATAGTCCAAGCATTAACCCTTCAAGCAATCTTAATAAAATAAAAATATAGGGATTATTTGTAAATTGATAAAACAATTGAAAAAATGTTATTGCTCCTAAACATATGACAAGAGAAGCCTTATTTCCTATTCTCTCAGGTAGATTCTTGAAGAGTAGTGGAGAAAAGATATACACAAAATTTAACGAAGCACTTATAATTCCAATGAGTCCAGGAGAATAACCTAATTGGAAAAAGAAAATGGGGATTGTTAAGTTTATCATGCCAATATTTGCAACTCGAAAAAAACCTAACAATAAAAGGGGATAAATTCTATACTTTGACTTACTCATACTACGCATCAACTAGTAGATTTTATTTAAGAACGCTTGAATTTAAAGTTAAAATAAAATTATAATTTTATGAAAGTAATATTTTATAACTTTTGATATTTTTGTAAGTGTCTAGAAAAATAATATAACATGAATTGACCTCATTTAAAGTTGAGGAGAAAGTTAATTCGTTTTTGAAGAACCCAAAAAATAAGAATGATTAGTAAAGGGTATTTTAATCATTAATAAAAAAATAAAAAAGAATTCTATCTTATTGGTGTAATTTTTTAAGTAAAAATGCGAAATTCTTCCCTAAGTTTTCAAAAGTTTTAATTCCTTCATCATCTTCCATAACTTCTCCCGGTTGTCTTCCAATACCAAGATTCCAATAACTAGATCCTACCACAAACATTTGTTTAATTAGGAAGAAATAATTGATACCCGAAAAGGCATGAGTCGCTCCAGCTCTCCTTACTGCTACTACGGCGGCACCAACTTTATGTTTTAATTTCCCTCCTGTTGCGTATCCTCCTCTTTCTATTAATGCTTTTATGTTAGTTGATAGATTAGCATAGTATGTAGGAGATCCTAGAATGATTCCATCTGCTTCGATCATTTTCTCTATATATTCATTCATATTGTCTCCTTTTAAGACACATCTGTTATCTCCATTTTCAATGCATTTCATACATGCTGTACATCCTCTTAATTTTTCCATACCAATCCAATTATAATCACATTCAATTCCTTCTGTCTTTAATTCTTCCATAACAATATTTAAACAATGATATGTATTCCCATCTTTCCTTGGACTTCCATTAAAAAGAACTACCTTCATTTTCTTCATTTTAAAATTTCCTTTTATTTTTAATTATAGTAATTACTTAATTACATATAATTTTCATTTGTATAATTAAAATATCTTCTAATAATAAGTTGTTTTTAAAATGCATAGAAAACCCGAATTATTGGCTCCAATCCAAGATTGGAAAACCTTAAAGTTCATTAAGGATCTACCCGATGCCATTTACTTTGGTGTTCAAGGTTTCAATATGAGAGAGAAAGCTAATAATTTCCATATTTCTGAACTAGAAAAGTTGGTAGAATATTGTCATTCCTTTTCACCTCCCATTAATTGTTATTTAACCACTAATATTCTAATCTATGATTCAGAATTGAATAAATTAAAAAAATTAATTTCAAGAGCCAAAAGTGCCAGAGTTGATGCTCTTATCGTTCATGATTTTGCTGCGATTAAATATGCAAAAGAACTTAAAATTAATTTCCATATTTCAACTCAAACAAATATTTCAAATATAGAATCGGCGAAATATTATGAAAGTTTGGGGGCAGAGAGATTAATTTTAGCCCGCGAGTTATCACTCGATCAAATTAAAGAGATTAAACAAAAATTACTTAAAGAAACTGAGATTGAATGTTTTGTTCATGGATCAATGTGTAGTGCCGTAAGTGGGAGATGTTACCTTTCGGCAACAATCTGTGAATCATCTATGGAGTCCGCGAATCGAGGAAGATGTGTTCAGCCATGTAGAAGGGAATGGAGAGTATTTGATGATCAGAATCATGAGTTTTTATATGACGGACAATTATTTCTCAATGCAAAAGATTTATGCATGATAGAGCATATTCCAGAGCTAATTAACGCAAATATAGATGCCTTTAAGATTGAAGGGAGGATGAAAGATCCACTTTATGTAAAAACTGCGATAGAATGCTATAAAGAAGCAATCGATAGTTTCTATGAAAACTCATATAGTCGAAAAAAAGCTGAAAAATGGATTA
>JARRLT010000016.1:0-16772 GCA_037386725.1 Promethearchaeota archaeon | reverse complement strand
TTTTATAAGAGATGAAATGCTTATCCTATGGTCTCTTTTCACGAGGTTATAGAGAAGAAGTGGTTTCAGGTTATGGATTTACTGGAGATGCCATCCAAGGGGGAGGAATATATTCCGCAGGCCCTTTAAAAGGAGAAAGGTGGTCTCTTTCAACATTTGAAATAAGCGGTCAAGGCCTTGGAGCAAGTGCTATTAGAGATGGTTTAGATTGGGGATATGCGATGTGGAATCCTGAATCTGATTTGGGTGATGTCGAAACTTGGGAATTATTCCAAGGTGGAATTCCATACCTTTCACGAAAAGTTAAACCTAACACAGCTGGTCATGGTAAATATCGAGGAGGTGCCAATTATGCTGGAGTAGCCATGATAATGCATTCTAAGGATGTAGACTTTTTTGGTGCTAGAGATGGACTAGCATTTCATGGTGCAGGCGGAATGCATGGGGGATATCCCCACGCTACTGGATATCGTCTTCTCGCTAAAAATACTAATATGAAAGAAATAATTGCAAACCAACAAAAATATCCCTTAGCAGATTGGGATCCTATGAATGGTGAATTCGAGAAGTTTCTTAAAGCCGATATTATACGTAAAAAACATTGTTCTATATATCCAGTAACCCTTAAAAATTATGATTTAATACATTTCTCACTAAGCGGAGGACCGGGTTACGGTGATCCATTAGAACGAAAATTAGAGAGAGTGAAAAATGATTTAGATGCTGAAATTTACACAATAGATTTGGTAAGTAGAATATATGGTGTTATTGCTTCATATAATAATAAGAAAGAAGAATGGAAAATTGATGAGGAGGCTACAAGAATTAAGCGAGAGGAAATTAGAGAAAAGAGAAAAAAAGAAACGATGGATTTTGAAGAATTTTATGAACGTGAAAGGAAGAAAATCACAGAAAGAAAGTTGAGTGAGCATGTTGTAAGAATGTACAATGAAAGTCTTGAATTATCTGAAAATTGGGCGAATGAATTTAAAAATTTTTGGAAATTACCTAATGATTTCAAAATGGAGGTAAAATAAATGGTTCAACATGATAAAAAAACGTTAGAAAGGATGGTTAGAGGAGATCTAAGATGGGATGAATTGAAAAACATTATTAGTGGAGAAAAAGACAGAGATAGGTTTGAAAAGGTTTTGGAGATATTGCAAGAAAAGGTTATGTGGCCTGAAAAAATACTCTTACCCCTCCATGAACATTTATATATCGTTTTAAAGGAAGATAAAAAGATTGTTAAATGCGATTGTGGATATGAATTTGGGAGTTATCAAGAGAACTGGAAAACTAAATGTAGAATTAGAGTAAGAGATACAGAGGAAACTATTAATGAACTTTATCCAGAATATATGGGATGTGATCCAGAATGGATGGAAATTCGTGAATTTTTTTGTCCTAAATGCTTCACTCTTCTAGAAACTGAAAGTGTACCACCAGGATATCCAAAAAATAATAGAATTAATATTTTTTAATCTTCTTTTTCATCATTATCTTCATCTTCGTCATCCTCACCAGCTAGTTCCCTATTTCTTTCATGTAGATACTTTACAAATAATTCATCACGTTTTTTTATATCTTCGGGAAAATTTGAAATCTTAGAGAAATAAGGTCGACCATATCTAATTAGTAAGAAACCAAAGAAAATTAATACACCAATATAAAATATCCAAAGCCAATATAGAGGATAAGTTACATGATAAGTAAGATCATTAGCACTTAAAAGCAATTTGTGACTTATAGAGTAATTGACCGATTTAGTTATTATAGTATTACTTTCATTAAACTTCATAATTATAGTTCCATTACTATATACTGTTTGTTGAGAAGAAATAAAAGTTTCAATTCTTTTGCTTAATGATGTAACTGGTTGTGCATAATTTTGATTAATAATATATGTGCGGTTTACTACTCTAAAGTTGAGAGTGATATTTGTAATTCCAATGACACTTATATCTCCACTTGAGTAGACATTAGCCTTCAAAACGACTTTATATGAATCTCCATTCATAAGAGATAATTTTAAGTTTAGATCTACATATCCTTTGCCGTTATTTAAATCAACACTATATTTTTTATCTGAATCAAAATCATTATACCCTAAAATAGTTTCAAGGTTCAAAATAAGGGGTAATCCTATAATAAGAGCGACAAATATTACTACCCATCTGTGTATGGCCGAAAATATGGGATTCGTGAAAACTCTTAAACTTTTTTAATATTTAAATTATAACCGGTTAAGAGGATAAGTGCCATATTTTTTTGTAGCCTTTATCATCCACTTTAAATTTTTAACAGAAATTTCAGGATGAAAATTTGCTGGAGAGATCATTCCACCACCTGTAGGACCTAACGCTTTCACTGCGTTTAAAACGGCATCTTCTACTTCTTCTTGGTTTGCTTTTACCAAGATATACCTAGTGTCAATATTTCCCGATAAACAAATTTTATCTCCTACCTTTTTCTTTATCAAATAAGGATCCACTAAAGGTGGTTCTAAACATTGAAGACCATCAAATCTTGAATCTAAAATGAAATCTAACAATCCATTGATATCTCCATCTGTATGAAGAATATATTTTCCGCCCCAATCATGAATTATATCAGCTACTTCTTGATATCGAGGTAAAATATATTTGTTAAAATACTTAGGATTAATCATAGGACCCCCACTATGAGCTATATCCCCTCCTTCAAGAAAAATCTTTGCACCACAATCATTGTACGCCTTAAATACTGTAAGAACATAATCTGTAGTAAAACGAAAACGCTCTTCAATTAATTTGGGGTCATTTTTTAACGCTCTTGCGAAATATTGCATTCCCATTCCTTGCCATACGGGTGGAAATATTGAGGTCAGGGCATTCTGGGCAACAATACAAATATCATCTTTTATATCACGACATTTTCTTAAGACACCTTTATAAAATTTTTTAGCTTTTATATATTCATTTTTTAAATCCGGTTTTGGATATTCTTCCCAATCTTTTCTATCTTTAATATATCCACCATAATAATCTGGATAAGGATTTCCATCTATATTCAATACTTTATGTCGTTTTCCAAAAATGTCTGTCATTTCCTCTCTACTTTCAAAAATAAAGGGAATATATTGAATTCCAACTCCATCAAATCCCAATTCATACCCTGCTCTTACAGATTTAGCAAACACGGATATTTCAATATCATTTAAGATATCATTAATTTTATTAATCCAATCGTCGGGGTAACTTTTCGAGAGATTATCAAAGATATCAAATGCGGTTTTTTCTGGTGATCCAAGCACCTTATCGGCTACATTTCCATCAATGTTGATTGTATGAATAGGCATTCTATCTGGTATTTCTAGATTTAAAGCGGCCCACATCCTTTCAAAACTATTCATGATATAAATTTAGTTTTTTATGCTTTTAATTCTAGTCATTTATAAAATACAAAAGGTAGAATTCCTAAATGATAAGAATAAATTCAATTAAAAAATTTGATTATAAGTAAAGTTACTGATTAATAATGAAAGAAAACTTATTTAACCATTTCTGATAAAAAGAAAAGTTATTTATGGGCAATACCAATAAATTTTGAACCTAAAACAATATTGAATTTGAAAGTCATAGCTGTAGTTAAAAGAAACATCTAAAGTATTGGAATAAATTTTTTTGTCTTTTTAGTTTTAATTATTGTGAGGTTTGAGATTATAGGTTAAGTTAAGTTTTCAGCATATCGATAAGAGATAATAAAATTACAAGTTGTATCTGAAAAGTCAAATATAATGGGTTTATAACGATTTGAATATAAACTGGTATATATCAATAAGATTTAAAAAGCTATTAATAATATGTCTAAGGATTCCAATTATAGATTGATGAGTTAAAAAGAGAATGAGAAAATTGTGAAATATTCTGAAATTGCTATAAATTATATTATTTGGTTTTCATTCATTTCCAAATCGGCATCTAATTCTATTTCCCTTAACTTCAAGTCAATTTGATGTGGAGAATATGATTTCTTTAAAATTTCTAATAGATTTTCTTTTATACCGATTAAGTTATCTAAACCTGCTTGATAATAGAGATTATCCTTATCATAATTAATATTGAGGATTTCCCTTAATCCAGAGATAGCCATACGAATATTTTCGTAATTATCTCGGACCTCATCTATTCGCTTTGACTCATTATTAACGGTTTCCATTTTTAATGATCACCAAAATTATTAAGATCATGATTAAAAAATTATTATTAATATATAAAGCTTGATTTTTTTCGCAATTTTGTGATCATATTCCGAATAATTTGGTCATTATAAATGAAAAAGTTAAGATCAAATATTGAAATGAAAGAAATATCTAATGATTCCAAACTATTAGATTCCCAATTTTTAGGGAATCCTATTTTCTTCATAATTTATATAAAATGGGAACTTTTTCGGATTTTCCCATTTTATCTCCCTTTTTTCGATATAAAATAAAATAAAAAATTTATAATAATAAGTTACTTATAATTTTGATTGAAATAAGATACGAAATAAACCATTATTTAATCAGGATATGCATTCATTAAATAACTCCTTATGATAATTTTTTTAGATAAATAAATACTCTAAAAAAATAAAAGAAAATTTCCCGTAGAGTTTCTCTTTATATATAAATTTGAGGTTATACAATTAGAAATATAAAAGACAAAAAGCAATTAAAAATTCGCAAATGCAATTATGATAATAATTATAACAATAAGAAACATAGAGTTTCTTTTCTTGACTAATTTACCATAGCAATTATATAATTCAATAGTAATTCATATTAAATAATACTGTTAACTCTATTTAAAGTATTTAATCTGTAGAAAATATAATAATTTAAATATAATAAAACCATTATTAAATTCATTAAATTTAAAATCAATTAGTAAACATTCAAAAAAGGTGGAAATAAATGATTTTTACGTATGATCCTACGGCATTCTTTGGGCCTATCTTTATAACTTTAATTGTTTTAGTAATTGTTTTTTACGTAATTGCAATTTTTTTTTATTCATTCAAATCTTGGTATTGCTTCATAAATAATTACTTTTTGGTATATTGGAACAGTCTTGAATACATATTATATAAAATTACTTAAATTAATTTAAACAAAATAATATAGAATAAGATTTAGATTAATTAAGGAAAAAATTGGATACAAATAATTTAGTTTTAATATTTTGAATACTATACAAAAGAGTTTAGAATATGGAGAAAATTAAAAAGAGAATTGCACGATTTCGCTTATTTCTTTCCGATTTTAAACCTTTATTCCTCTCTCATCACCCAAATTGTGTTTTTTTGTCTCTAATCCTTAATCTCGTAGGATTAACAAAGTACAAATTCCTTAAAATTTTTAGTAAAATTTCAATAGGAATTGGAGTTGGGCTTTACCTAATTTCTATTTTTCTACTTCCTTTCCATATCATATTGAAAATACTTTCTCTTTTTGAAGTAAACTTTTTTGTAGGTGTTATTGCTTATATTCGTTCAAATCAAATTAGGAAAAAATGTAAAAAATGCAAATATAAAGCAGATTGGGAAACTTGTCCAGGAATGAAAGATATTACTCAAAAATTGTATAAACACGGGTTTAAGCATAAAAAGACAAAAAATAATCAAGAAATTATGAGAAAATAGATTTGATTGCCAATGAAATCTAACATTAAAAAAATAAAATTTTATTCTTTTTTTAATTATGGGGCAAAAAAATAATCTTTTTTATCATCAACAATATTGGATGATGAAATCTTTATAAAGAATTATGATTAGAATAGCAACAAGTTTTTTAGAAAATATTAAAACAAATCTTTCCTTATATTTTATACTAAGGGACTATATGATTAATTTAACTAATAAAGAAAGAAAATTAAATGACTTCAAATATTTTTGGCACTAGTGGGATTCGGAAAGTTTTTCAAAATTATAGCGAATCTGAAGTAATGTTCACACCCCATATGTCTTTAGACGTTGGGTTGGCCATAGGAACATATCTTATGAGAAATAGAAAAATGAAGGGAGAAAATTCTCATATAAATGGAGTAACTGTGGTAATCGGAAGAGACATAAGAACTTCAGCATTACCCGTGGAATATGCCTTCATTTCGGGATTAATTAGTGCAGGTTGCGATGTAAAAACTCTCGGGATTGTCACTACACCTACACTTGCGATGTCACTAAGTATATTAGAAGCCGATGCGGGTTGTATGATTACGGCAAGCCATAATACTCCTGAATATATCGGATTAAAATTTTGGAATACTTCAGGAATGGGATTTTCAACAGAACAAGAAGAAGCAATATCTCAAATATATGATCAAAAGGATTTTATTAAAAAAGATTGGAACGAAATCGGAAGAGTAACTCATGTCAATGATATTAATGATTCACATATTCACAAAATAATGAATAAAATACAATTTGATGGAAGTAAATTAAATGTTATTGTTGATCCTGGAAATGGATCAAGTTGCGATATTGTTCCCAAGCTTTTAAGTTCCTATGATATTAATATTACAACCTTAAACGCCAATATGGATGGACATTTTCCTGGAAGACATTCAGAACCAAGTGAAAAAAATCTTATCCAAATATCTAAGTTTTTAAAGATTTCAAAAGAAGAAGATATTGGACTTGCTTTAGATGGAGATGCTGATCGAGTCATTTTTTTAGATGAAACTGGTGAAATAGTTGATCCAATACGACTACTTACATTACTAGCGAAATATGAAATAGAACATAGCATAAATAATGAAATAACTCCAAAAAATAATAAAATTGTGACACCAATAAATTCATCAAGTTTAGTTGAGGACATATTAAATCCATTGGGATGTGAAGTTGTGAGATGTCAAGTAGGAGATATTAAAGTAGCAATTTGTTTAGAAGAACATAATGGATTTTTAGGTGGAGAAAATTCTGGAACCTATATATGGCCAAAGGAACACTACGGTCCTGATTCGATGTTTACAATTGCAAAAGTTTTACAAATAATTGTCGAATCTGGAAAAAGTCTCAAAGATTTACTTGAAAAAATTCCGAAATATCCTTTTTATCGGCAAAGTTTTCGTTTAAAAGAAGATATACCATTCACCGAAAATATTAATAACGAAATCATCGAAACTATGCAAAAAGTCTTCAATAATCTAAATAAAGAAGTTTTAAGGATAAATAAGATGGATGGTGTTAGATTTGATTATGAAGACGGTTGGATTTTAATTCGACGATCGGGGACAAGTCCTTATTTACGCATTTCAGGAGAATCAAGCATTAGTATGGAAAAGTCAGTTGAGATAAATAAACTCGCAGAAATGAAAATGCGATCATTAAATCTTATCTAACATTTTAATTGTTAAAATAATCCTATTTTTAGAAAAGTTAAATGAATAAAAAGGAGTTAATCTTTATTTTAAGAGAAGATCCCAATCTAAATTACTTTCCACTAAATCTAATGCAATTGAAATCTCATCTTCCTGAATTCCTGGTTTAATTCGTTGCATGTTTCTTAATGTTGTATATGTATCTGAGGGACTTAATAATATAGGAATTCCTTTCTCATTTGCAGCGGTTATGACTGAAGTATCGGGTCGAATGAAACCTGTAAGTATCAAACATGACACATCTTCATTTAATGCGGTTAATGCTAAATCTGCTCTATCTCCACCTGTTATTACAGCTGCCTGTTTTACCTTCCTTAAATATTTTTGTGCTGCTTGAGAGCCCATTGCACCTATAATATACGTTTCAACTTTACTCTCCAACCCTTTAGAAGCTGAATCGTTAATTAATTCGGCTCCGGTTGCTGCAGCTACTTCTGAAACTCGTGGTGCCATTAACTCTAGACTTCTTTCGATGATCCCTATAACTGGGATATTATATTTTTTTATATGTCCTACCTTTAATTCTTCAATGCGAGCTTTATAGTCAAAATCGATTTTATTGAAGATAATCCCTTTAAATTTCATATTTCTATATTCTAAATATTTCTTAGTGAAAAATAAATTATCTATGCAAAGATCGGAAGATGTAGTTTCCATAAAAATAACTTCATCTATTCCTAACATCTGAGCTATACTTATATCATCTAGACCTACGCGTATATATTTCTTAATACTTGGTGCGCCTTCAATTATTATATAATCTTTGTCTTTAATTGATTTTTCATAAGCTTTTTTGATTTTATCCAAATATTCTTCTTTTCTACTGGCATCAATCAGATCGACATAATAGCAATCTGGAATTGATACAGGTGATACTAAGTCATAAGGTAAGTTTGTTTTGAAGATTGTATTTTCAATAAATCCAATATCCTTATCTGCTTTATTTGAAAAAGCTCCTTTTGGAACGCCTATTGGTTTAAAGTATCCAAAAGTCTTACCAAGTGTTTTTAATTTCTGCATTATCCCTATGGATAACATGGTTTTCCCTACTCGTTCTCTAATTGATGTCAGATATATTGGTTTGACCATTTTTTTCCCTATTTTTTAATAATTTTTTTATATTTATTTTCTTTTAGATTAATTCTTTTTGATTTATAATTAAATTTGTATATTAATCACTCTGAAGAGCGACTTATTGTGATTTTAATATCTAAGGCACTATATCCTTCGATAAATGATAATAATGGGTTAATATCTAATTCAACAATTTCTGGAAATTCATTCACTAATTGTGAAAGCCTTAATAAAACATCAAGAACGGAATCAATATCTGAGGGTGACTCACCCCTAACACCTTGAAGTAAACTGTAAACTTTTGTGTCTTCTAGCATTTTTTTAGCATCATTTTTTGTAAATTTATAAGATAAGGCAAAAGCCACATCTTTTAGAAAATTAGCATAAATACCTCCTGAACCCACCATTAGCATAGGTCCAAATTGGGGATCACGCGACATTCCTAATATTAATTCGTTTACTTTTTCTTGAGCATCAAAATCTATCATTTTTTGCACTTCTACTCCATAAATTTTTGCATTTTGTGGTCCAAATTTTTTCGCATTATCTATTATTTGGATATATGCTTCAAAAGCGTTTTCAGGAGTTTTAATGTTTTTAGCTATACCCCCAACATCAGTCTTATGAATTATTTGAGGGCTTACAATTTTCATTATAGCCTTTCCAATTTGTTTCTGAATCTCCATTGCTTCTCTAGGAGTTTTAGCTAGCTTTGATTGGGGGCTCTTTATTCCATATGCTTCAAAAACTGCACTAGATTCATGACTTAAAAGAACTGTTCGTCCATCATCTCGAGCTTGATCAAATATTTGTCTAACTTTTACTCTATTTACCTTGAATTGGGGAATATCTAGTTCCTCTAAAGGAGTTGCTTCAAGAAATGTATTTCGACTATGTAATGTTTTAAGTGAATGAGCCGCTTCATCAGGAAATTGATAACACGGAATATTTCGATCTTTTAGATATTTTCTAGATTCTCTAACTGATTTTTCCCCAATAAATGAACATACAATAGGTTTATTTTTTATATTTTTATCATATAATTCTGTAATAATCTTAGCTACTTCCATCGGTTTTGTTTGCTCTTGAGGTGTAAGAATAACTAAAACACCATAAGTTGTAATTTTATTTTTTTCAGAGGTATCCCCATTATTTTTTCCATTTAAACCAAAAATAGTTTTAAGGGTAAATTCATATCTATCTGGTCCAGCATCCCCAACAATATCTATTGGATTAAAGATGGCTGCTTCTGAAGGAAGATTGTCTCTTAAATCATGTAATATTGATTCAGAAAATTCTGCCAATTTAAGATTTTCCTTTGAGAAAGCATCAGTTGCTACAATACCAGGACCTCCAGCGTTAGTAACAATAGCAAATGAATTCTTTTTTGGTAATGGTTGATAAAGGAATACTTCTCCAAAATTAAATAAATCCTCAATAGTTTGAGCCCGAATTACTCCACATTTTTTAAAAGCTAAATCATAAGCCCTATCAGAGCCAGCTAGAGCTCCCGTATGGCTTGATGCCGCTCTAGCTCCAGCTTCGCTCACTCCTGACTTAATTATAATAATTGGCTTTTTTCTTGCTGCCTTTGGGACTACTTCAAGAAATTTATCTCCATCCTTGATACTTTCTAAATAACATAATATAACCTTAGCATCATCATAATTTGCTAAATATTCGATAAAATCGACTGCACTCAAATCAGCTTTATTTCCTAGACTAATATTACAACAAAATCCATAGGATTCTTCCATCGAATAATCCATCATCCCTGTAAGCATTGCTCCTGATTGAGATATCATAGCAATATTTCCTTTTTTTGGAGTATCAACAGCAAAGGATCCATTATAGTTATTACCAATAAACCCTAAACAATTAGGACCTAAAACCCTCATATTAAATTTTTTAGCAAGTTCTCTGAGCTTTTCCTCCCTCTTAACACCTTCCCCGCCTACTTCCTTGAAGCCTGCAGAAATTACTATTAATCCTTTTATTCCTTTCTTTCCACATTCTTCTACTACTGAATTTACATATTTAGCAGGTATAACAAAGATCGCAATCTCAATATCTTCTGGGACGTCTAATATGGTAGAATAACATTTTAAACCTAAAATTTCATCATAATTTGGGTTTATGGGATAAATCTTTCCTTTATAGCCCGAATTTTGAATATTTTTTAGTACGGTATTACCGACTTTTCCTTCAGAGCTACTTGCTCCTATAACTGCTATACTTTTTGGGTTTATAAAATAAGAAATATCGCTATTAGATGATGGCATAGTTTATTTAGAATTATATTTAGAAATATTTAGTTTTAGCTTAATTAGTATCTTATTCAATTATTTTTAAACTTTCATTTAATAAAAAATATAGATCCTTCTAATCAAATTATTCTCTAAATGGGAGATTTCTGCCATTTTAGGATTTGAATGATTTGAATAAAATTCTTTTTACTTTTAATTTTGAAACTGAATTTTTATTAAAAATTTAACCTTTATTTAAATCATGACTCAAGTGGTTTTAAAAACAGAAAAAGGAGATATTAATCTTAAATTATTTGAGGATGATGCTCCAAAAACAGTCGCAAGTTTTTTATATTTGGTAAAAGAGAATTTCTATAATGGCGTTTTATTTCATCGAGTAATCAATGATTTCATGATCCAAGGAGGAGATCCTACTGGAACTGGCAGAGGAGGTCCTAAAGATAAGGGAATAACATCTTTTCCCTACAAAGGAAAACAAATGCAATATCCTTTTGAAGATGAATTCCAAAGCGGAAGAAAATTTGAAAAACCCGGAATTTTAGCCATGGCTAATGCTGGACCAAATACAAATGGCTCTCAGTTTTTTATTACTCATGTTGTAACTGATTGGTTGAATAATAAACATACAATTTTCGGAGAAGTACTAAGTAAGGAGGATCAAGAAATTGTTAACTCTATTGAACAAGGGGATAAGATTAAATCAATAGAAATTAAATAAATTCAATTTTCTTTTTTGTTTTATTTTTTATTATTTCTTTCAATCTAGCTAAGATTTTTTAAAGTTAAATATTCTATATATCTTAATAGCTGGATCTTTTATAATATAAAATAGAGAAAATATTGACTTATGGGCCAAAACATTAAGGATTTAATAAATAAAGTAGAAGAAACCAATAAATCCAGATCAGAACTTGAACAAACAATAAAGTTACTTCATGAAGAAATTAAACGATTACGCTTTACTAATAAAGAACAAAAATTATTAATTAAAGATCTCCGAGAGAAAATTGAAGAGAAGGAAGAAATCCCCGAAGATATCGAGATTTTAAAGGAGATGATACTTTCGCAAAGAAAGGAACTTATTAAAAAAGATAAAGATCTAGATATATTAAATCGAAAATTAGAAGCTCAAAGAAAGGAAATTCAAACATTAGAAAAGGAAGAAGACCTTGATGATAAAACAAATGAAAATGAGGAAATAGTAAAAACTAAAAAACTTGTTGTTCAACTAACTGAAAAAAACCAAAAATTAAAAGAACAAATCGAGATATTAGAACAAGAATTAGATGAATTTAAACTTGAAACAGAAAACACTAATCTCCATCTTTCTGAAGAGCTCGCTTCTTCAAATCTAGAAGTAAAGCAACTTGAATCTGATAAAAAAGATTTAATTGCTAAAACAAAATATTTAGAAAATGAATTAGATGAAGCTATTGAGGATCTTAAAAAGAATCATATATCCTCAGACAATGTAAACGATATAAAAGAAGCATTAACTCTTATGGAAGAAGAAAATGAAGAATTACAAGAAAATGAAAAATTTTATGTTAGTAAAATTGCTGCTTATGAAGAACAAACTCAAGCGAAGATGAATCAAATTGAAATGTTTCATGAAAAGCTTGGAATTTTGAAAGAGGAGAACGAAAAATTAAATAATTTACTAAATAAATCCATAAAGAATCAAGAAAATACAAATAATACAGAAATTCAAAAAGAAATAGAAGAAGATAACCAAAAATTACAAGAAAGGATTAAAATACTTGAAGAGGAAAATAAAAATCTCAATCAAGTTATTTTAAGTTTAAAAAAAGAAAGTCCAATAAATAGTAAAAAAGGTCTTGAAACATATATTAATTTAAGCATTCTGCCAAATCGCTATCAGAAGAATTTAATCAAACAAATGTTTTATTTCATGGAGAATAAAAATAAAAATATAATTATAGATTCCCTAATAGAAGATTTAAAATCAGAAGATCCTGACATAAAAAACTTTATAATTCAAGTTTTGAGTTATATAAAAAACGAACGTGTGTTTGATGCTTTATGCAAGTTAACCGAGGATAAAAATTGGTTAGTAAGATATTACGCCTTAAAAGCATTAAGCAATTTTGAAGAATTTGAAGTAATGGAAATATTGAAGAAATTATGTCAAGATGAGGATATTGATGTAAGGGAAGAAGCTAAAAAAATCCTTGCAAAATTAATAGGATAAGTTTTTAACATATCTATTAAGTCTATTTTTTATTTCACCGAATATTGAATAATCAATCTTTTGGAAAACATCTTTACTTCTTTTTAAATCTATATTATTTCCAACTGAAATATAATAATAACTTTTACTTATAGATTTTGGAATTGCATAGCCAATGGGACGATTGTTTGAATAGATCCGTTTTAAATATTTTTCAGAATTATTGGATTGGACTTTTCCATAAAGTAACGATTTTGTATATCCAATAACTGGTAATTGAGTTTTTAATCCAAAATCACATGCGCAGCCATAATGATACGGATGGATTAACCCCGATGAATTAACTATTAAACATTCTATTTGGTTAAATGGATTTTTCTTTAAAAGATCTAAATAAATTTCGGTATTCCGAAGAAAAAGAACTGAAGGGAAATAATAAGGAAATTTTGGTCTAAATTTGGTATAAAATTCATATTCTATCTCTTGATTTTTTAAGTTAATAATTAATAAAAGAGAGTAAGATGTATAATCGATCAATTTAGTTTTAATTAAACCTATTTTCGTTAATTTATCACGAATGTGTTTAAAAATAATTTTTTGAGAATTTAAAATTTGATAATCTCTTACTTCATTGAGATCTGAAAATATTGTATTTTTTAAGTATGGTTTTAGACATTCTGGGCAAACATAATAATAAATTTTTTGATGCTTATTACAAAAATTTACTCTCATCTTTATTCGTAAATTAATTTATGAATAATTTCTAACTAATGTTTTAAAAGTAAAAATTTAATATCTAATTGCTTGTTTATTTTTAAAATATATCGATAATCTTTAAATTATATGAGTGTTTCTCAAAAATGAGGTAATTCGATTATGAAAATAGCTGTTTCTGGTAAAGGAGGTGTAGGAAAGACTTTAGTAGCTGGTACATTAGCTAGACTTTTTGCTCAAGATAATTATGAAGTATTGGCAATAGATAATGATTCTGCAATGAATTTAGGATATACACTTGGAATAAAAAAAGAAGTACGCGAGAACATTACTCCAATATCCGAAATGACTAGTTTAGTAAAAGAACGTACGGATGTCAAAGGAGCAGGAGCTGGTGTTTACAATATAAATCCTGAAGTCTCTGACATACCTGATCGTTTTAAAGTAACAGGCCCCGACGGCTTACAATTATTGGTACTCGGAGGAATCGAAGAACCAGCGTCTGGTTGTTTATGTCCCCAAAACGCTTTAATTAGAACTTTACTTCATAATTTATTTATTAAAAGAAATGAAATAGTAATTGTTGATTTTGAAGCAGGTTTAGAACATTTAGGGAGAGGTACAGCAAAAGGTATCGATGTAATGCTTGTTATTGCAGAACCATCTCAAAAATCTCTTGATCTATGCCATAAAATTATTGATTTATCTAAAAAACTAGGGATTGTCAATATTTATCTAATTGCTAATAAGATAATAGATCAATCACAAGTTGATTTTATAAATAAAAAGATTAGGGATTGGGAAGTTCCATTATACCATTATATTCCTTATGATTCTGAAATTGGAAAAGCGGATTTAAAAGCAATTCCACCAATCGATTATAATCCTGATTCTGAAGCAGTAAAAAGTCTAAAACGCTTATATTTGAAGCTCAAAGAATTGAAAAGAGAATTATTTGATCTATGAAGATTATTTAAATTACATCTGAAAGTTTCATATTTTGATCCTCAGCAATTTCCTTCCATTGATTAATCGCAACCATCGCTTCTTTTTCATCGATCATTTCAATCGCGTATCCTGCATGAATGATAACATATTTTCCCACTTGGGGGTTTTCGATCAATGCGACTACTACTTTTTGTTTAAGTCCATCGAAATCTACTAATGCACTATTTCCGTCTGGTAATAATTCAATAATCTTGCCTGGAATTGCTAAACACATTATAATGACCAAAAAATGTTTTAAAGAATAAAAATAAAACTACATGCTATCTAATTATAAAACCAAATTAAAATTGATGATTATAAGTATATAGCGTTTTATTTTTAAAAATAATTCTAAAAAAGATGATTATTATTATTATTCGACTTTTTTTGAGTAATAATTTAGTAAATCACTAATCCATTCAGAAATTTGATCTTTTGATAAATTTCCAATGTTATTATTAAGACGTTCAAGTTCTCGAAGCAATTTTCTCATTTCAAAAGGTATGGATGGTTCTGAGATTTCAAATAAATATTCGTTTGTCTTGGAAATAAGATTTTTTATGTCAGGAACCATATGTTCTGATTGTGAGTCTGAATCCAAATTAGTTAACAAGTTGATGACATTGAAAAGGTATCCACTATCGTTTCCTTTGAAGATATTATCAAGTTTAAAATATAGATTATTCTTATCGTCAAGTCGTGCTTCAAGTTCTGAATAATCTGGATTAATTTTAATTATTGACTTAATATGTTTGAAAAGATTTGAAGGAATCCATTGAAACAATTTAAATTCATATTCAATATTTTCAAATTTATAAGATACATATATTTCAGAATCACCTTTAAATTGACCGAATGGAATTATCACAAAATCTAAAAAGTTTGACTGAAGTTCATTTGGAATACAGCTTAAATTTTCTATAGTATGATATTTATCAACTCTATGGTTTAAAATGTCAAATTTCATTCGATCTTTTGAAGATTTATAAACATAAAATAATAAACCTTCAAATCCAAATAAACCTAAATTGATACTAAAGTTTACATCAAATTCAACATCGATTAATTTAAATTTAAATAATAAGTGGTAATAATTTTCTATATAACTGAAAATCCACTCGGGAGTCGGTTTTATATTAAAGGATTTCATTTTTCTTTTACCAATTTATTTTTAATCTCAAATCGTTTTTTTATATCTAATTAATTGAATTTCAGAACTATCTATTATTTAATTCTTATTTAAATTTTGCATTAATACCCAACTTGAATTAATTAAATGCAAATAACTATAAAAAGTATATAAAAATAAAAAGTAATAATATTATTTAATTTTTTAAAGTTGATTACAAACCAAGAGGTTCAATATCCCTCAATCGTGTTCGATGATATTTCATCCCAATATCATCAGGATTAATTCCCATTGCTAAAGCATAAAGCTCAGTAAGATAAAGCACTGGAATATTATAATCTTCATCGAACTCTTTTGAGAGATTTCTTTGATTTGTATCAAATTGTTGGAAACATGCTGGACAATTAACAACTATTACATCGGCGCCAGTCTTCTTAATACTGTCAAGTTTTCGTTTTAAGTTCTGCATACCGATATCTTCATATGCGTTTGTAACTGCTGAACCACAACAAAGAGCTTCTTCTTCATAATCTACAACAGTAGCTCCTGTAGCTGCAACAAGTTTTCTAAGGTTTTTTGGTCTCATAGGATCATCTGATTCCATCCATTCTTCTGGACGCATATAATGACAACCAGGATGGCATGCAACCTTCAAACCACTTAAAGATTTTTTAGCTAAATACGCTTACACAAAATTCTATTAAGGACGCACTATTATTTTAATGTAAAAAAAGGCCCGAATAGCATCGGGCCTGAGTTTATCTAATTTCTGATTGTCGGATTTGAGTGGTAATTTCAAATGTCGATTTAAACTGATTCAAGACTCCCGCTCGAACATGCAAGAGGCATACATTTTTTTGTTATCCGCACCGTGGCAGTAACTGCAATGCTTTACGCGCCAGTTATCCGAACCCTTGATATTCAGGTATTTGGTGAATTTTCTGTCAAAATCACCGGCATCTGCACGAAACCTTTCGTAACTAGAACCCATCTCAAAAACAGGA
>JARRLT010000015.1:0-20994 GCA_037386725.1 Promethearchaeota archaeon | reverse complement strand
TGAGTTAATTGAAAAGAAAGAAACTTTAATTATGCCTAGTACAAATTATAACTTTGGAAATATACATTTTAGAATTGGATTTGGAAGGAAAAATATGGTTGATGCGTTAAATAGATTTGAAGAATATCTAATTGAGAAATTTAAAGTATAATAAATAAAAAAAGAATAGGGAACTAATTCTCATTTAACTAAAGATGAATTCAATCTTCCCAAAACATATTTCCTTTTTTAAGATTTTGATTTCTTGATCTATGTTTCAATGCAGAAACTGCCTGAACAGCTTCTTTAATTTCATGAAAGACTGGAATATTTCCAAGCTCTAATTGCTCAATAATCATAGAATACTTTGCAACATATGGAACAAAACATACCACTGGTTTTTTCTTACCTTGAACAACATTACTTATCCTTCTTCCAATTTGAAATGAAATTCCAGGTGGATATGGTAATAGTAATAATATGATACATTCAATTCTTTCGATTCCAGAAAGATAATTCACAATATTTTCAATATCAGAATCTAATGTAGAACCAGTTAAATCAATAGGATTTTCAAATGACGCAATTTCTCGAGCGCTTTTGTTCAATAATTTATACATATCTTCTTTTTCTTCTTGAGTAAATTTAACCGGATTTAATCCATATTTTTTTAACATATCTGCAGCTATAACTCCATGTCCCCCAGAAACACTACATATTGCAACATCACCATATATGATTGTATTATCTCCAAACGGATTTCTTTTTCGTGATACAACATCATAAACTTTCAAACATGTTAATAATTCTCTTTCTGAATGAGGTTGAATTACGTAATTTTGTCGGAGGGCGGAATATACAATATCAAAATCGGTTGCAAGGCTTCCGGTGTGGGATTGAGTTGCAACCTTTCCTTCTTTTGTCTTTCCTCCAAAAAATGTAATAACAGTATCCTCAGATTTTCGAGCGAGTTCAATAAATCTTCGGGCTTTTCCATTTTTAAATCCTTCTAAATAGAAAGCAATATTTGAAGTTTCCTGATCTACTTGACTAAAATACTCAAGAAGCATCGATTCATCCACTACCGCACGATTTCCAATGGATACAGCGGTAGAAACTCCGATATTTCTCTCTCTAAATTTCACAAAGAATTGATCAATTAAAAATCCTCCAGATTGGCTAATTAACGCAACAGATCCTTTTGGTGGACGTGTTATTCTTTCAGTAGGAAGAAATATTGTATCTACTCTTGGAGGTGCATATACACCAATACAATTAGGCCCTAAGACTGCAATATCATTATCAAATGCAATCTTCTGTAATTTTTCTTGTTTTTTAATACCCTCCCCTCCAACTTCAGCAAATCCTCCTCCAATTATAACACAAGAAGGGATACCTAAATCAGCACACTGTTGCACATAGTCTAATGTATCATCTGGACCAACAGCAATCGTAAGCATATCTGGTATTTCAGGTAATTCATCTAAGCGAGAGTAAAGTTTTATTCCTTCTATCTCCCCTCCACTGGGATATATTCCATAAACTTTCACATTCATTTCAAATTCATTCTTCAATAACACAATCCTTCCAGGGGAGAGTGTATTCTTTTTTGAAATTCCAACTACTGCCATCGATTCAGGTCTAAATAACTTGTTTAAATCCATTTTTTTAAAAACCACCAATATTTAATTGAAATCATAAATCTTGTTAGTATAAGATAATCCTTATCGCGTAACGAGTAAAATGTACAATTATGGGGAAAAATGTTTCAAATTCTAAATAGTTTTTGATACGACTTTATGATTGATTAGTTAATGATTATTGAAACACCTTAAGAGATTATAATAAGTTGTAATTGGATTTATTTTAAACAATCTTATTTGAGATCTTAGAGAAAGAATAAATAAAAAGAGAAAATATATATTTTTTATTTTTTTAAATTGCTTAAATTATCTACTGCCTTGCCAATTCGATCAATAACTTCTTTTACTTGATCCTCACTAATAATAAGTGGAGGCATTATGATATCAGTTGCTTTATTATTCCCACAATAATTTGCTAAAACTCCTTGTTTCATCATATGGAGCATATTAAGTTGTCCATCAATTTCTTCATTGAATTCCATACCCCACATTAAACCTCTTCCTCTTACCTCTTTAACAAGATTAGAGTGTTTTTCAGCTATCTCTTTTAAGCCATCACCAAACAATTTCCCAACCTTCTTTACGTGGGTTAAAAATTCAGGATCTGATTGAATTTTAAGCATTTCATTTGTTATCACACACCCAAGATCACTCCCTCCAGTGGTTGAAATATGGATAAATGGATCTTCTTTAAATACTGCTTTTTCGATTTCGGGCTTATAACTACAAGAAGAGAGAGGATATATTCCAGAACTCATTCCTTTCCCTAATACTATAAAATCTGGAACTACTTTTTCATCAGGATATAATCCCCCATAAATAGCCCAGAACACTCCAGTTCTTCCCAATCCCGCTTGAACTTCATCAATAATGAGTTGGGCACCTGTTTTATCACAGATCTCTCTTACTGCTTTAAAATACCCTTTTGGTGCAATCAAAACACCCGCAGTAGCAGGAATGGTTTCTAATATAACACATGCTACATCCTCAGTTACTGCCTTTCTCATTGCATCAATATCTCCAAAAGGAACTTGTTTAAATTTTGGATTATCCCATAAAAATGTATCCTTAAATGAAGGATCTCCGGTTAATAACGCGAAACCAGTATGTCCATGATACCCTCCGATAGCCGAAACACATCCTTCTCTTTTAGTATAAGCTCTGGAAAACTTTATTGCTGTATCTATTGCTTCTCCTCCACTTACACCGAATGTAGTTTTACTAATATCTCCAGGCATCAATTCAGCAAGTGTTTTACCTAAGATAGCTCTTTGTTCAGATAAAAGCATATGATCTCCTAAATCTAAACCCGCATCTACAGCATCTTTTAGAACTTTTACAATTTTTGGATTATGATGTCCTAAATTAAAGACCCCCCCACTAGAACGACAATTTATTACCTTAATTGGAGGTTCTCCTTTTTTTGGACCATCCAAAGTTTCGAAATATATATTTTCTCTCTTTCCGGGAATAACTCCAAATCCAAAGCCTTTAAAGGTTTTTACTTTTGGAGCATTTACATGTTTTGAGTATAATTTCAACAATTCATTTTGAGATAAAGTGCCAATAAATCTTCTTTTAGTATTATTTCCCATATTTAAAATAATAGGTTTTGGAATTATTAAACATTCCAATTTTATAAATATTTGAGAAACTTCCCACAAACCTAAGTTAAAACAAGGTGATACTTAATAAAAAAATATCAGATATCAGTTTTATCTAACTAACGATATCCCATACGATCTTTCGATAATTAAATTTTAACTTTAAACTTTTAAAAATTAGTTATTTTTCACCCTCTTTCTTAATAATAAAAATTAGTTCTTTATTTAACTAAATAAATCTAAAAATTAAGAGGGAAAAAAGTGGAAGTACAACAAAAACAGATCTATAAACACCAATTAAGGAAAATACTCTCTGTCATTGACACAAAAAGTGACATAGAAAGATGTACTGTGTGCGGGAATAGACTATTTCCAGCAGTTCTAGAATCATGGAAAGCAGATATTCTTGTAGATTTTAAAATCCAAAATGGTTTTTGCGAACATTGTGGTCTATTTCAATTTGAACCTGAAGAATCTACCGAATTTCATTTCCAAAAACCTAAACATCGTAAATTATACAAACAGAGTCTTCAGTCTTTTACTTAAATTTTTAATAAATCTCATTTATACCGACTTTTTGCAAATTTCGGAAAATATAGAATGTTGAAATCATGAGTCTTTTATGTTAATGAAATTCTAAATTTGAGCTTATTCTTAATATTTGTAATTTGTAATCTGCAACTATGTTTTAAATCGCTTACTTACAAAATAATTCCAAAATTTCCTATAAGGAATATTCTTCGCTAAATTTATATCAGGTTAATTAAATTAAATTGATAAAAAAAGAATAAAAAGTAAATTAATTAAAATTCATAGCCACACTTCTTACATACATGCTTCTTAGCATACATTGGAATGTGGCCTACATAGGACAGTACTTTGTTTTTATCTTCAACCATTTTAATATCCTGACCAACAGCACCGCACATAGGGCAAGTTACTCTTTCATCACTTTTAAAACCTCCCGAACCAATCTCAGGAGGTTTGTATTCACTTAATTCAGCTTCTATTTCTTCTAGCTTAGCCTCTTTTTCACCGAGTTTTTCTTCCCTTTCTTTTACAGTAGACTCCATCTCTTGTATTTGTTGCTCTTTTTGAGTAAGTTCATCTTTTAAGGTATTAACTTGCGATTCTAAATCAGAATTCTGTTTTTGGAGATTTAGTAGTTGCTCACTTAGTTCTTCAGCTTTTGATTTGAACTCTTTTACTGCATCAAGTTCTGATTTTACTTGTTCTAATTCGGAACTAAGAGGCTCTAATTTTTGTACTTTTGATTCGGATTCTTGAAATTTTTGGTTTAGTTCTCCAATCTTTTGATGTTGCTGTTCTACACTAGTTTTATATTCATTTATTGTTTTTTCGTAAATATCCTTAGTTTCCAAAATTGCATTTTTGGTTTCATCAAGCTGCTTTTTAGCATTATTAAATTCAGATTTCACGTCATGGAGTTCTGATTTGGTTGATTCAAGAGCAGATCTGGTTTGACCTAATTCTTCTGTGGTATCATCAAGACTTGCATTCTTTTGAGATAATTCGTTTTTAGTTTCCGTCAACTGCTTTTCTAAGTCATTCACCTTGGCACGTAAATCCAAGAGGAAACGGCCCTCAACTTTTTGTGTTTTATCAGGCTTTTCCTCAGCTTTGGCCCAATCTATTGAAATTTTTCTTCACACTCGTATAATTATTGAAAATTATTGAATTTTAAATTGAAATATGTTTTATTATAAATATATATATTATTGAAATACCTTTTAACATTATTTTTTTAAATTATTGCTTTACTTTCTTAGATAAGTATTTTTATTAAGAATATACTTATTGTATTTCATACAAATTATCGTATTAAATTTTTACTTTATAAAAAATACATTAAAAATGGACTTTGGAGAACTTAAAATAAATGGAAGATTCTAAAAAAGATTATTCTCAAGTAGATTTTATTTCAAGTTCAGGAGTATATAAAACTCCTTTTACAATAATAGTATTATTTCAATTTTTTGTGGGAGGCATAATTTTAATGCTCGCTAATGCGTGGTATATTAACCATCTCTTTTTTCTACTTACTGGAAAGTTTTTATATTACACACAATTTAGTCCTGCATGGTGGGAATGGCTATTGTTACCATTAAATATTTTTGGAAATATCTTTCTATTTTCGTTTTCAATTATTTTTAGTTCCGTGGGTATCTATAAAATATTAAATAAAATCAATCCCCCAAAGGAAGGTGTCTTTCTTAGGGGCAGTAAGGAATGGAAATATGTGCATTATAGGTTTTGGGTTTCATATTTTCCTATATGGCTTGTAAGGGCATTTCCCTTCCCTTGGATAGATATCATTGTTTATAGAATGTTTGGTACAAAGATTGGTAGAAAAGTGGTAGCATATGAGGGATATATCGATCCTTATTTTATAGAAATAGGAGATCATACGATGACTTCTCTTAATATCTTAATTTTCTCCCATTTAATATACCATGATAAAATAATTATTAAAAAGGTAAAGATTGGTAAAAATTGTATTATAGGACCCCATTCTATAGTAAATCCAGGAACTATAATAGACGATGAAGCTATTTTAGGAGCAAATAGTTATACATCAATAAACCAACATTTAATAGGAAATTTAATCCATGTTGGAATTCCTGTTAGCCATAAATTTCCAATTCAAACAGTGGAAGAATCTAAACAAAAAGTTAGTAAGATTGATGAAGATAATTCTGATATAAATAAAAAAATGCAGATTTAATTTTTTGGAGGTCAAGATTTATAACATGTTCCAACCGGTAAGTTTAAAAGGGGGTTCACCAAGTCCAATAGATGAAAATATTCGAAATAAATACTTATTCATTTATATCATTATTATAATTATCAGTTTTTTCCCTGGTATCATTTTTGAGTATTTCTACTTTATCTATTTCTTAGATCCTCAATTCTTCTGGATTTTACTCTTACTTTTCCCCATAAATTTTCTTATATTCTTCTATGGACTGCAATTCAGTGCAATCTTAATTTCAGTATTGTTACTAAAAATATGTATGCTCATATATCCTCCAAAAGAAGGTATCTTTAAACGAAATATTCACGATAAAAATTATTTCTTTTGGAATATAAGGAATGTAATAAAAAAGTGGCCATTATTTTTGATGGCTTCTAATCCATTTCCATGGTTAACGACAAGATTTGTATTAAGGTTTTTTGGTGTGAAGATAGGTAAAAATTGCATATGCGATAATTCATGGATCTCCTCAGAATTCGTAGAAATTAGAGATAATGTGATTATTGGAATGTCAAGTATAATTCTAACATTTGGAGTTGAAGAAAAAACCTTTATTATCAAAAAAATTATTATTAAAGAAAATGCATTAATTGGAGCAAAATGTGTAATTATGCCAGGAACAATTGTAGAAGAAAAAGTCAAATTATCTGCTCATTCTTATACTAATTATGATCAAATCCTCAATAAGGGTTCAATATATTTAGGACATCCCGCAAAATTAAAACAATTAAAAAAGGATAATGGTAATAAATAATGTTTGAAAGTAAAGTAAAATTAGATCAATCTGTAAAAGAAAAAACCAGAATTGTTATACTTTCTGACACCCATATCACAAATCATGGGTATGAATTTAATAGAAAAGTATTTGATCAAGGAATAAAACAAATTAATAAAATTAAAGATGTTTCACTCTTTTTACATCTGGGTGATCTCACTCAATTCGGGGTTCTCCAAGATTATGAATATGCTTTAGATGTATTTCAAAATTTTAAACCTCTTTCAGAAGCACCTTTTTTATGCCTTATTGGAAATCATGACGCAGAAAATGTAGGATATTTATTATTTGAGGAATTAATTGGAGAGCGATATGTTAAATTTGAAACAGACCATATCTATTTAATTGGGGTTGATAGTACAAAACCCGATTTAGCTGGAGGGATAATACATCATGATACAGTAGATACATTAGAAGAACGATTAAGAAAACCTGATCGTGAAAATAAAATTAAGATTGTGTGTTTTCATCATCAATTAATTCCTATTCCGAATACAGGAAAAGAGCGTTCGGCAATAGATGATTCTGGTAATGTCTTAAAAATGTTAATTAATACAGAAACAGATTTAGTCCTTAATGGACATCGACATATTTCAAATCTTTATGAAATGAATACTCAACAAAAAGATATGTTTATATTTAATGCGGGTACTTTTTCATGTAATAAAACAAGATATAGAGAATTATTTACCTATGCAATTATTGATATTCAAGATAATACTCTTCATTTTAAGGTTCTTCCTGTAATAAATTCAAACTTTAAAACAGAGATTAATAGAGAAATAACCTATTACAATTTAAGAAAAATTAACCCTAAAGAAAAACCCTATTGTAAATTTATCCAAATTGCGAATACTCTCATATCAAATTCTCAACAAGAAGAAAATAAAGAAATAGTTGATAAGGCTTTTGATGAAATTAATAAAATTCCCGATGTAGATCTCATTGTTCATTGCGGAAATCTTACCAAAAATAGTCTTGAAGAAGAATATAAGGTAGCAAAGAAAACATTAAAATCACTAAAAAAACCTTATATAATAGTTCCAGGATATAGCGATATGAAACCTCCTGCTTGGGAATTCTGGGACAAATATATTGGGAATCAAAATCCCATCTTTGAAAATGATAAAATTTATTTTCAAGGATTAAATTCTACAACAACTGATTCTCCCGTTGGGTTTGTTGGACGGAAACGTCTTAATCAAACTATTGATACCATATTAAAACAAAGTCATCAAAAAATTATTGGGACCACTTTTTTTCATAACGCTGTTCCAACGCCATTAAGTGTATGGAGAACTGAATTAAGTGATTCGGGAGAAGTTTTATCCCAATTCGCTCGATCTCAAGTTGATCTCATATTAAACAGTACCCCTAGTATCAACTTTAATACTAAAATTGAAAATTCGATTTTCTCAAATGGAGGAAATTTAAATAAGAATCATTTTTACCCTTCATATCTGGAGATTCTAATTTTTAAGGATGGATTAACCGTGTTTAAAGAACATAATCTTGAGAATGATAAAATCTCAGAAATTGGAAAATATGAATTGAGAATTCTCTCCTAAATTCAAGACTATTTTAAGTCTGAATTACTATATAAAATAAAATTGATTTTTAATTTGAAATGAATAGTGTTAATATCCTTTCTGAATTTAATCTAATTCTCATTAGATATTCTGATGAGATATGGCTGAAATCTGATAAAGTTAAAATCAGAATGATTAAACTCTTAATGAATAACATAAAAAGAATTCTCGAGGCTAACAAATTACCGTATCATAAATATCAAATGACAAAAGATTCTGCAAGAATACTGTATTTTTTAGACAATAAAAATCTTGAACGAGCTATCGAAATTTTTAAAAAAATATTTGGAATTTATTCTTTTAGTCCGGCTCTCAGAACTTCTGATAAAATTGAGCATATTACAAAACGAGTACTTGAAATAGCTGATCAAATCCTTGAAAAGAATGATACTTTTGCGTTAAGAGTAACCCGTTCAGGAACTCATGAATTTACTTCACAAGACATCGCAATAAAAGTTGGACAAGCAATTAATGATAAATTCAAATATTTGAACATTTCAGTAGATTTAACAAGTCCCGATAAAGTTATTTTTATTGAAGTGAGAAATCAATTCACCTATATTTTCCTCGATGTTATCAAATCTGATTGGCATGGTTTACCTACTGAACCGTATAAAAAAGTAGTAATTCATGACATAGGTCGATTAGAAGATATTTTAGCAGGATTTTTATTAATGAGGAGAGGGTGCGAAATTTATCCTATTTTATTTAGTAATAGTGGAAGTGAACAATCTTTCAAAAATAGACTAAAAAACTGGAGATATCTGTTAAATTATACCCCTCGTAAAAAATTAAAAATTATAAAAATAAATTTAAGCAAAGTTTTGGACGAGTTATTAGCATCAAAGATAGATCATAAATATTTATGTGCCATTTGTAGACTTTTACGTTTTGAATCAATTGCTGAAATATTGAAAAATTCTGAAGAGAAAAATCTAAAAAAAGTGAAAGCCATATCTGATGGTACAGCTTTAAACCAAGCATCTTTATGTTATGACGAAGTCGATTTAGCATCGTTAGCACTAAATTATTTGTTTTCAAATTATCCAACATTTACTCCCTTGATTGGATTATTTATTAAAAGGATTAATTAGTAATTTAGAGTATATAATTCTAAAAAATTATTAAAATTATTTAAAGTCAATAATTTCTTTGATTTGAAATGCCTAAAATTAGACTTAATTTACTGAATATTTTTACTTTACAAACGGGTAAAAAAACATTAGAGTATGAGGGGAATACAGTTGGAGAGGTTATTAAGAAATTCGTAGAAGATTATAAATCTAAATTAGATGAAAATCTGTTAAATAAAAGTAAAACCAAATTAAGTCAAGATATACTGATATTATTAAACGGAAAGCAAGAAAGAAATTCAAAAACAAAATTAAAGGAAGCAGATCAAATATATATATCATATCCTCTTTCTGGGGGATAAAAAATATTTGAATGAATAAATAAAAAAAGTAAAAGTAATTAGTAAACATTTTTTATTTTTGCAATGTAATTATTTATAAATTTCTTCTATTATGATTTATTAGACTGATTAAATTTTTGATTATTTTGTATTGATTTTTTAAATTTGGTGAGCATTAAGATGTATAAAATTGGATTTTTAGGTCTTGACAATGCTGGAAAGACTTCTATTATAACAGCCATTAAACGAAGATTTGGGTTTGAACAAGAAATTATAGATCTTGCACCAACTCGCAGAATAGATAGAGATACATTTAAGTTTTTAGGGTTAGAGTTTATTAGAATGGACTTTGGAGGCCAAGAGCAATATCGGGATGGCTATTTATCAAATCCAGGTAAATACCTTGGAGGCACGGATTTAATATTTTATACTATTGATGTTCAAGATTATGATAAATATATTGAATCGATAGATTATTTAGATCAAATCCTTATTTTTTTCAAGGAAATGCAAGAAACTCTACCAATATGTGTTTTATTTCATAAATTTGATCCCGAAATTTCAAAAAATAAAGAAATTAATCAAAAAATTTTAACATTAAAACAAGCGTTAATTAAATATTCAAATGATTTTGATATCTTCTTCTTTGAAACTAGTATCTATGATATAAAGTCAATTATGGACGCCTTTTCAAGTGGACTCTCATTATTATTTAATCAAATGGAGATGATCTCCCAATTATTTCACGAATTAAGTAAAAATTATAATGCTATTCTAATTGCATTATTTGATTCCAGAGGATTTACTGTTGGTGAATATTATCGCCCACATTTACATCTGAAAGAAAAATTAAAAATTTATGATGCTTATTTAGAACTTCAAAAAAGAGTGATTTCTAAAGATAGATCAATTTATGAATTTTCAGATAAATTTGACAGCGGAAAACGATTTTCAGGACTTATTGAGATATTGAGGTTTGGAAATCTTGATTTTTATTTACTCTTTATTATAGAAGAGGATGAGCAAAATTTAGAAAAAACAGTTAATCTCTTAAATAAAATTGAAGCCGCAAAGCCAGAAATGGAGAAAATTATCCTTCAAATCATTCAATAATAATAATTATTAGAATATTTTTTTCAACTTGGATTCTTCAATTTTCACTTTTAGTAAATATACTCTCAAAATGTTAATTAAAAAGTTTAGAAAAAGTAAAAAGTGAGTACTTAAACGCAGATGGAGGGATTTGAACCCCCGAGCGCTTTCACGCACCGGCTTTTTCATCATATTTATATAACTCGAAGCCGGCGTCTTACCAGCTAGGCTACATCTGCAAAATTTTTTATTTTTTAATTAATGTTATTTGTTTTTATCTCTATTAAATTAAAATTTTTAGTGTATAAAATTTTATTAGAGTTTATTTAATTCTAACCATTTCACTTTATTTTTCAGAAATAAATTTTAAGAAAATTATATTTTACAAAAGAAGATCCTCCAAATATAAATCAATATAAGGGGACTTTAGTATTATTATTTTGGAACATAAATTTGTAACTTGAGCGAAGGATCTAAAAGTTTCACTAAACCTTCTTTTTCGTATTTCTCTAAAAGTTTTTTGGCCGTAGAAACTCTTATATCATATTTGAGAGAGATATCAGTAGGGAGGATTGCTTTGCTATGGGTTATATCTTTTTTAATATCTTCTTCTATACCCTTTGGTACAAAAGCATCCCTTTCAATAATGCTGATATGTTTTGTTCTCCCGTATTTTCTTCTTAAATTTAATGTATCTCTTCTTACAATAAGTTTATCATCCTTTTCCGACATAACAAATCAATGAAAAATTTAATGAATTTAAATTATAATGCTTTACAATGACTAATTATAATAACAAAATAAATTTTTGGATAATTTAAATTATCTTCAGCAAATTTATTGGTTTTAATTCTGAATGGAAAGTGCCAAAAAAATATAATTAATATGAATGATGATTATCATTTTGAGGTAAACAAGGAAAGACCTGAAGAAATTTATCATGATGTAAGAGATTATTTTAAGGGAAAAACACTTTTCGACTATGCTAATTCAAAAAATATTATGAGAATTCAACAGAAAATAACTTTGCGAGCATTAGAATTACTTGAATTTCCAAATAAAAATTCTCTTATTTTAGATGCTGGATGCGGTCCGGGATTTGCTTCTTTACTTTTAAAAGAGATGGGGTATAATGTAGTTTCTATCGATTTAATTGAGCAATTTTTATTATTTTATGAACTTGGTGATGTCAATCCTATTACTGCGGATATGTGTTCTCTTCCATTTAAAGAAAGTCTCTTTGATGGAGTAATATCAATTTCTGCGTTACAATGGATTTTTAAGGAAAGAAAGAATCAAAAGATGGAAATTGATTTAATTAGATTAGTAAAAAATTTTTACACAATTCTCAAATTGGGATCAAAAGCAGTCATACAATTTTACCCCAAAAATAGTCTAATTATGAAAAGAATTGGACATTTAATTAGTGATAACACTTCCTTTCGAGGAAATTTTGTTATAGATAACCCCGAAATTCCAAAAATAAGAAAAATTTTTCTGATTCTTAGTAAAGAATAAAGGTTTCATTCCATCTTTGTCAATACTTTCTTAAAAATTTTTTTAAAACCCTCTTTGCAATGGTAAAAATTTTTATAAGTCAATTTTTATATTGGTATTAAAATCTTCATTTTATTTTTAAAAACGATTTTTAAGTTTATTTTTATGAAGAATATATGAATTTAAAGAACATAGAAATTTCTAAACATGAAAAAGGTATAAATTTATGAAACAAAGAAATAATAAAAAATTAAAAAGGATATCTCTTTTAATCCTTTTTGCTCTGATTGCTAGTAGCTCTTTTTTAATGCTCGGATTAAACACAAATAACAAGTCTGATACAAATACTCAAAATAACAATAATAATATAGTCAATACAATAAATCAAGGAAAAAGTTCAAATGATCCTTGGTGGAATAATAGTTGGCGCTATAGGGTTCCGATAAATATAACATCAACAAGTGGAAATTTATATAATTATCAAGTTAAAATTAATATCGCTCTTACAGACTGGTATAATAATGGTTATATTAATGCATCTGGAAGTGATATTCGATTTGTAAATTCTTCAAATCAAGAACTTAGTTTTTGGATTGAACATATGGATGTATCTGGTGGAAATAGCACGATATGGGTAAAAGTTCCTGTAATTTCTGGGAATGAAAAAATCTATATGTATTTTGGTAATCCAAAGGCAGTAAGTAAAAGTAGTATAAGTGACACAATGGACTCAGGATTACGGTATTTTTATTACTCAGGAACAAATTTCGGTACATATTTAGGGACTGATGTTTACAGTAGCGCGCCAAACTTTAATTGGGGTAGTGGGACTGTAAATATAAATCCGGCAAATTCTTGGGAAAATTTAGCTGATAGAGTCAGTATAAGATGGGAAGGTTGGGTTGTTAATGAAGGTCAAGGAAGCTGTACTTTTTGGGTCACTACTGATGACGGAAGTAGATTATATGTTAATAATAGTTTAATCATTAATGGATGGCGTGATCAAGCATCAACCGAATATTCATCAACTTATAGTTTTTCCTCAATTGTTCCTATTACTTACGAGTGGTATGAAAATGGAGGATTAGCAGTTTCCCGATTGGGATGGGATCCTCCAAATGGCGGAAAAGTATATCCTATACCTGGAACAAATCTTTGGAATAGGAAGTATTCAGAAACAGAACCATCAGTTTCAATAGGTCAGATGGAATTTGGTAAAATTACCGTAAATGTAAATGCTGTTGATCTTTATGGTAATTTTATTCCTTATGCTAATATCTCAATTTATAATACCAGTATTAGCAAATCACCATTACAAAGTATCGTTGCAAATGAAAATGGGAGTGCTACATTTTCAGATTTAGGTACAGCCCCAATTGATTATAATTTTTCAGTATCAATTAAATCTAATATTGACAGTAGTATAGTTGAGTTAGTGAATTATACAAGAAATGCAATTCATTTTGTAACTTTGGAAAATACAATTAATTTAACATGTGATGTGAGTACTCATACCTTTAATGTGATCGATATTGACAATAATCCTGTTGAATCTGGTTATATAATCGTGGGAAATACTACTGATCCTCAAATTCAAAATGTGACTATAAATAATGGTCAAGGTCAGTTTTGGTGGGTTAATACAACACCATCCTATGAATATTTCTACTCTGTGTATTATAGAGATTCAAATTACAATCCACATACAATAAAATTAGCATCTGGAATAATAAACGAACCTCCTAATATTTTACCAGTAATTAATGTAAAGACTAATTTAACTACTGTGAATTTCACTGTACTTAGGAGAGCGGATTCAACTCCAATAACAATTGGAATGGATTTGAATATATATGCAAATCATACAGCTACTGATGTAATAACTACGCTTACAACTGATAATAACGGTCAAGCTACATATAGATGGCTTAATTCATCATGGTCAAGGTTAAATAATACTGACTTTTCACTATCAGTGTCTTTACTTGGTAATTCTAAAGCCTTTAATATGACAGAACTCAGAATTGGTAACTCAAACTTTCATGATTGGCCGGTAAATTATTCAATTTCTTCGGCTAAAAGTTTTACAATTTGGGTTGATGCCAATCCAACTCTTTATCAAACCAATTTAATTTCTCTAAATCCATCCGATAGCTTTACGGTTGATTGGGGTTCACAAGTAACACTACGAGCCTTATTCAATGTAACAAAATCCACAGTATCTAGTGATTTAGGATATAATTGGGCTGATTCAGTTACGTATACAGTGAAAAAGGGAACTACCACAGTTTTAACTGGAACATTATCAAAAGAAATTGGTAATATTGGAAGGTATCAAACTTCCTTTGATACAAGTCTATTAAATTCTGCAACTGCGTACGTTATTAAAATTTCTGCCACAAAATCAGGATACAATAATCCAACGGATTTAGAATATCAACTTTATGTGGCTAATAATGAGATGTTATTAAATCAGTCTGTAAATGATGATTCCACTCAAACACCATATTGGTCTGAAAACACTGATATGTCTGTTTTACCTTATGGTGGTAATACAGAAAATATGATGATTCAAGAAAGCCTATTTCAAGCAGATAATTCATTTAATTTCTCAGTTCCAAATTTAGAAAATGAATGGAATTTAACAACAATCGTCTTTAATATCTATAATATTACATGGAACGTTGGTCAACTAACACAAGTTAGAATGCATATTACAGATCCTTATGGGGTTAAGTATACTTGGTCTTCTACTGATACTGATCCTAATGATGTTTTAAATGCGAATTTGTTGGAAGGGACTGGAAATTGGACAAATCTAATTATAAATTTAAACAAACCAAGTGCAACCTTTAATAATCAATTTGCTTTTACAATAAATGGTACATTTACGGGCTCAGTTGATGTGGTTGCGTCAGTACATTTTGAAAGAGATCATGTTAAAGCGCAATATACGGAATTCAATCAAACAACCGATATATCGTTAGCTTCTGATGGAAGAGGTTGGGCTATTCAGCATGTAACATTTAATATTTATAATTGTTATGATACTTCTACATGGACAAAAGTTAATCCATCGAGTGTAAACATGAAAATAGTAACAAATGAAAGTGCGTCCTATAATGTTAATGGAACTGGTATAGGAACCGGTGTTTTAACTATTGATAATGTCACAGTTTATCCTTTAAATGGCCAATTCTTATTCACTGTTCTAAGTGATACTGGGATTTCATTTGACGTCAATATTTCTGTAGAATATATTCAAGAATTCTATAGGAATTATCATCTAGAGAATTTAAATATTATAAGTACTCAAAAGAATATTCCAACATTGGGAACATTCTCTATAAATGCTGGAAATTACGATAAAGGATGGCAAAGTCTTAATAATGCCTTGCAATTTACTGATATCTATAATGGTACTGATTATCTCCTACCTTCAGAATTGCAGATGAACATAACAATTGGAACTCAAACCTTCAACATTGAAGATTCAGCTGTGGGTGAGGGGAGTTTTTCACTCTCCGGATTTACTCCTAACCAGCTATATAATGCGAAGATTGAAACAAATCAACCTGTTACTTTTAATGTTAATATATCTGGCAGTTTTTCTAGAACTGTTTATTATAAAACTACTGGAACCGTATCTTATTCCATTTTAACAACAACGCAAAGTGGAAATGTTCCATATGATAGTGCAAATGGATTCTATTCAGTCTCTATTGATACATCAACTCTTGATACAAAATTATATACAGTTAGGTTTACTGTATATAAAAGTCATTATGCAACATCAATAAAAGATCTTGGATTAAATATTTTAGAAAGACCCACAATGGTAAATGGATCTTCTACTTATCTTACAATATCTAAAACAATTCAAGTTTCAGAAGCACTTAATTTTACATTCGAATATAACGATACATTAACAAATTCTAGATTAAGCAATTTGGATGTTGCAGAATATAGTTGTGGTGCCGAAACAGGTAATCTAATTCAAACAAATAATAGCCTTTATATTTTGGATTTTAATACTGCAAGTAGAGCAACAGGACAGTATACTATCTACGTTACACTTCAAAAGCAAAATTACGAGGCAAGAACAGTGATAATACAACTATCTATTAACATTAGAGAGTTTGCAACACCGATATTATCAAATAATTTCGAAGGTAAGATTCTTTCAATATATTCAGGAGATTATCTAAATTTTAGTGTTCAACTAAATGATGCATCTTCTGGTTTAGGTGTTACAGGTTCAACAGTAAAATTACAATTAGAAGGATCTAATCCTTTTAATTCAAATTCATACACTTTAACTGATAACGGAAATGGAAATTATTCCTTATCTACGCAAGATTATAAACCACTTAATCAAGAGCAAGTATATGATTTATTTTCTGCTGAAATTAATGTAACTCGAGCAAATTATACTTCTGTTACAATTCCTATTACCATAAGGATTGAAAATAGAGTTTTTAATGCTTCACTACCTGATTCTGTAACAATTTACTCAGATCAAGCCTTAACATTCTATGTAAATCTGTCAGATCCAATAAATAATAATCTTCCTATTTCTGGAGCAGATGTAAGTATGACATTTTCTAGTAACACTGTTTTCCAACATTCAATATATAATTTTGTACCACAAGGAAGTGGTAATTACTGGATTAATATAAGTGATCATCTTCCATTAGCTGATTCAATAACATCAAAAACCTTTACAGCAACTATAACAATAAATAGGACTAATTATATAAGAATAACCAGACAAATCTCTATCACTGTGGTAAACCGAGAATTTGATACATCTTTACCGGGAACTAGTCTAAGCATCTATTCTGATGAAGCGCTAGCCTTCAACATAACCTTAACAGATCCTACAAATGGGGATGCATACATTTCAGGTGCGAATGTGAATATGACTTTTGATTCGCAAGCAATTTTCCAAAATGCATCTTATCTCTTTACATATCAAGGCAATGGAAAATACTTAATAAATATTGATGATCATAATAGTTTGGGTGGTTCGATCACCTCACAAGCTTTCACTGCAACAATAACCATTAAAAAGACAAATTATGTAACCATTACTCGTCAAATTTCTGTTATTATTAAAAATAGAGAATTTGATTATTCATTGAGTGGGGATAAAATCAGTAGTAACAATACAATACTGATTTATATGGGAGAAACATTTAATTTCCAAGTACTTCTCGATGATATGGCGACATCAAACCCAATTAGTGGGGCGAATGTAAATTTCACATTCAGAAGTGTAGTTTATAATTTTAATGAGACAACTACGGGTAATTATACTGGGACTATTAAGAATTATCCTCAACTTAGCGAATATGAGTTATCAAGGACATTTTCAGGGGTAATTACTATAGAAAAAGCGAATTATCTCACTGTTTCTTATCAAGTAAGTGTTATTATCCAAAATAATCAATTTAATTATGAATTATCTGGTAATAAACTAACAGAAGATAATATTATCAATATCTATACAGATCAAGGATTCTACCTTGAAATGTTAGTTAACGATACTGCTTATAATATGCCTTTAAGTGGTGTTAATGTTAGCATGTTGTTTCAAGGAGTTACATATGGATTTAATTCTTCAATTCCGGGTAATTATACCGCAGATCTTAAGAATTATCAACCACTTGGACAAAATCAAATCTCAGCCACTTATGTAGCAACTATAACCATGAAGAAAGATAATTTCATTACCAGAACCATGCAAGTTACTATTATATTACAACGGAGACAATTCGATTATAATCTAACTGGAGGCAATTTTATTGAGAATTTCGTCTATAAGTTATATTCAGGTGAATCTATTCAATTAAGATTTGATTTAAGTGATTTAAGTAGAGGAGGAACTGCTTTAGTAGGTGCAGATATTAATATGAACTTCCAAAAAGTTCAATATGCATTTACAGATCTTGGAAATGGAACTTATACATTAACTATCAACTCATCACAATACAATGCTATTAGTCAATATTTGGAATCAAGAACTTTTAGAGCAGATATTTCAATAAATAAATCATATTATGTGACTCAGGAAATTCAACTTGCGATAGTCATCCAGAATTTAAAATTTGGTTCAGAATTATCACAAAATTTCGATGGAAATCAATTAACAATCTATGCTGGTCAACCTCTAACATTTTCAGTGAATGTTAATGATACATATCGGGATCTAAGAATTAAATTTGCTGCATTAAGCATGAACTTCCAAGGCACAGATTATATATTTACTAATCAAGGTAACGGTACTTATACTATAACCATTTCGAATTATCAGCCATTAAATGCTTCTGAATTATCTAAAACTTTCACGGGAAATATAACTCTGAGTGCACTTAACTTTCAGCAAAAAAACGTTATAATTTCAGTAACTATCCAGAAAAGAACATTTAGTTCTATACTAAGTGCTAACTTTAAGAATCAAAAAGTGAGTGTCGTTAAAGGCCAAAGTATTAATATTACTATAACTCTTACAGATCCAACTAATAATAACGTTCCTTTAGAAGATGCTGCTGTTACATTAACACTTAGTAATGGTAAAAGTGTTACTCTTACAGAAGTAGCACCAGGAGTCTATAGCTATATGTTTTCTACTTCGAATATTAATGCGTTCTTTTCTTCTTCAACTTTAACTGGAACAATTAAAATTGAGAAAGAGAATTACGCTACTGGAGATGTTCCTATAACAATAGAGGTAAAAATGGAAGAAATATTTCCAGGAATGCCCACATTCTACTTTATTATGATAGTTGGAGCTATCGCTGGAATCATTGGAGCAATTGCCATATATCGCGGAGTTCAAGTTATGCGAATCCCAACTTTCGTCAAGAAAGTACGTAAGATGAAAAAAGCAATTAAAGGACGTAAATCGATTTCAGAATCCTTATTATATCCATTTAAAGATGAATATATTTCTGAAAACTATGGAGATCATTGGGAAGAATTAGGATTAGATCTCAACAAGATTCTTGGTGTTGAGAAGAAAAAACCGAAAACAGAGCCTACTATTGAAAAAGAAGATATGGATGGAGGTGAAATCTAAAGTGCCAGTTGGTTTAGTAGTTATGAGATGGGATGAACGAGTTGGTACTGAGATTTTAGCTAAATATCCTGAAGAAATCAATATCACAGATAAAACATTAATGCAAGTATATAGTACCCATGAATACAGTGGAGAAGCAGGAATGATAAGTTTAATGGTCGGTTCCTTAAATATCGCTTCATATTATACTGGCCCAGAAAAAGGATATTATATATTACTCCTTTTAAACTTGGATGAGGATCCTGACACCTATGAAGGAGGTTTGTCGGATGTAGCAAGAATAATCTTACAAAATTTGGAGGATGAATCCTATAAGACCATGATTCCTTCTTTATTCCAGAGATTATCGGTATATCCAACTTTAAACCAAGAACAACGACTCGCAATTACCTATAAAGATGAAGTTAAACGAATGATTATTAACCGCCTAAGAGACGAAGGTGTAGTATCTAAATCTGAATTAATGGTTTGGTTAAAAGATCAATATAAACAAGGATTCGTCGATCTAGAAGGAATTTTAATTGATTTGGTAAAACGCGAAATTGTAAAAGAAACTTCAGTAAAGGGGATGGCATCAGAATTGATCTTTTTAATTAAAGATATTCTTATGTTTCGAATACCCCCTACAAAATTACTGAAGGATCCTTCTTCAAAAGGTTTACCTTCTCAATTAGCTGATGATTACAGAACAGAAGCTAAAAAATATTTTCAAAATTATAAACCCTCTGAAGCAGATAACTTAACATTAATAGAAATTCTCATTGATCCGCAAACTTATGAAACTTTACGTCTTTTGAGAACTGCCATTGTTACAAGAAATGATCTTGAGAAATTGAAGAAAAAAGGTGTTGATGATGTTGATGAAGTGCTTCGAAAACTCTGGGAAGCCCAGATGATTCAAGTATTTCAGGATAAACAAAATAATGAGTATTATGGGTTACTAACTGACTTCCACGTGAAACTTATATTTCCAAAGTATCTCTTGAATGTGATTAAAACCCAATATCAACAAAAATCAAAAGCTGATGATGTTTTGGTGGAATATCTTGATGTTCTAGAAGATACATTTCAATCTACAAGGGGAAAATCGAAAGCAGAATCTTAATTCATAATTTTTTGCAGCCACAAGTGCGGCTATATTTACATGTCTATTAGTACTAGAAAAAAGTTTTACTATATTCTCTAAATTTTTATCTTCATGTAGTCATAGCCAATCAAAATACATTAGGCCTCCTGTAGAAAAAATTCCGTTATTTGCGGTTATTGGAATTTATTAAGAATCCGCCTGAAAACATGCGCAAGATACTTGCTCAGGCGTGTTATGACGAGCAAGCCCACCATTATCTAGCCTGATATGTACGATTGCGCCTTTAGGGCAGGACAAGGAGGGTATTGAGGGCGCGATGATCTTTGCTTCTGCTGGAATTCCGGTAGGGTTTATGGGAATGCCGAATATGGGATCGACAGCTCCTGCTGCTCCAGGAGGGGCTTTGGTCGTTGCAAATGCTGAAACGGTGAGCGCAATGGTATTGATGCAACTGGTT
>JARRLT010000014.1:0-12300 GCA_037386725.1 Promethearchaeota archaeon | reverse complement strand
TTATGGACCTTTATGGACCTTTATGGACCTTTATGGACCTTTATGGACCTTTATGGACCTTTATGGACCTTTATGGACCTTTATGGACCTTTATGAACCTTTATGGACCTTTATGGACCTTTATGGACCTTTATGGACCTTTATGGACCTTTAAAGAAACATTTTGAACTAATCATAAATGATATGAAGAATTTAATTAATAAAATAAAACAAAATAAAACAAAGTAAAAAACGTGATAAAAATGAATACTGTATTACTCTATGTATATTCATTTAAATATGAGTGTATGTTATATTTATATAACAAACAAATAAAAAACAAATAAAAATAAAATAAAAAGTGAAAAAAATGAATAAAGACATGGAGAATTATAGAATGATTAAATGTAAGATTCTAGAAAAATGGAAAAAAGAATTTAAAAAATTTATCGAAAAATATTCGAATGGGTTCGATGATTTTGAACTTGAGGAGAATCTTGGAAGATGTCCATGTGAAGGATGTCTTTCTAGGGAAGAGGCTTATAATGATTGCCCGGAGGGACTTTAAGCATGATATCATATCATATTTATGTTCTTACCTTATCTAAAAAGGAATTAAAGCAGTTAATAGAATTTAAAGAATGAATTTAAAGAATTAGATTTGAAATATGATATTGGAATAAAAAGTAAAAATAAAACATATTTAGAAATTGCTAAAAGAGCATTAAATAAAAAACAAAAAATAAAAAGTGAATAAAAAATGATTAACATAAGAGAAAATAAAAAATTAATTGATAAATTTTTACTTCAATTAAAAAAGGACGATTTTATTCCATTTCAAGATTTTTTAGCCTTATTAAAACATCTTGAAAGGAATAAAATTTTGGAGGACTTAACTATAACTGAAAATGGTAAAAATATCAATGGATTAGACAAAATTATCATACGATTTAAAGCAAAACGTATGAATCGTTTTCTGTTAGATTTAAATGATATATATGAAAAATATGGTGCTATTCAAAATGTATCTACTCTACAACCATCATTCAATAGTTTAACCTATGATATAACCATAAGAATTATAAAATATTAATTAATTTAAAAAAGGTTACTAAACAAATGTGTGAACAACAACAGAATAAAGCTCGGATTGAAAATCTTTTGTATAATCTTAAAAAAGAACAAGAGATAAAAGAACAAGATGTTTTTGAGTCAAGTAAGTGTGTAAATAATACTGATATTATACTTGAATTTATAGATATAATACATTATTATTTATTAAATTCAAATATTACAAGTAGTAGTGAAAACGCATATTTGATTTTCCAACATTTTAGTGGAGCAATATACGATCTAAATAAGGCTTATCATAAAGGATCGAATAAAAATTATCCATTCTTACGATTAGCAATTGAGAACATTGAATATATCCTAAAATGCCTATAAAACAAATTTTTTCTTTTTATTTTTTATTGTTTAAAATCAACTTGATTATTTAATTTCATGTACATGAATTTTTGATATCTTGTATCATATTTATGTTTTAACAGCCAATAGGAAATAGAATCATGAGTTATAACATTAACTTCATTTGATTGATTCATTTCTTTAACTAACTGCTCTGTTTTCTCATATAATAAATTAGTATCTTTTGATATAATATCATATTCTAATTGAGATTGTCTTGGATTTTTTACTAATTCATACGTATTATAGTATTTAAAATATTGTTTAGCATCATTATATCTAATATGAAAAGGTATATCATAAATATCATAATCATTCCATGAAATCAGATAATTAAAATCATCATTATCTAAATCTAATCTTGTTAAACACTTAATTACTATATTTGCTTTATCTCTAACACGTACATCGATAATACTTTCATAAGTTCCATTTATATACCAAACTGATTTAGTTTTTCTACGCAAATTAATTATATTTGTAAGCAATACATTAATATTACTATTTGATAAACGGGACTCTAACATAAAATAAGCCTCATCAATAAAAACGTCATAATCATCCTTTATCGTAAGAAAATCATTCATTTTTAGGTCCTTTCTATTTGGTAAAGGAGTATGATTATTACCATCATAAATAGAAAAATTACTATAAAATCGTTTATTTTGAGATAATGCTATTAGTAACATTAAAAAAGTTTTCCCAGAGCCTACATTTCCTACAATAAATACAATTGTCATTTTTTATATTTTATTATTTTAATTTTGCTAAATTAGTATTAAATCCAATTTCCTCATTTCTTTCTTGTTCTATAAATCTATTTGCTTTCAAAATTTCAGTTACTTCTTTTCTACTTAATCCGTTTTGACTTACCTTGAAAGTATTTAATAGATTTTTAAATTTCTCAAGTGCTAAACATGATTTTTTAGCATTATGTTTCTCTAAATAATCAGATAAAAGCATAATTAATGTTAATGAAAATGGTTTATCTATACGAGTTTTTAAATCAAGATTATCATCATTTAATAATGCTAATACGATTTCATTTGTAGAAATATCAGTATTATTATTAATAGTAGGACGCAAAATATCTAAAGGTGTTTTACTCATTTTTTTAGGACACCTTCATTACATTAATTAAAATAAAGAAAACAACAGTAACACTAGCAATACCACTCATTAATCCAAATAGAAACTGTTTCCAATCAAATTTGTTAGGCTCTAAAGATGTAGTTAATTGTTTTATTATTTTTTTATGAATTAGTAAATCAACTATTTCTGAATCAATAACAGTATTTTTATTATTATCAGAATTAGGCTGATACAATAGCAATTGAGTGGTTGTATGAAAATTTATAAAATAATATTGATTCAATCCATTACTATAGGTTGGATATGAAATATCAATTGGAAAGCAATTATCTTGATATTCTTTAAATTTGACTTCTTGAACAGTTGGATTAATTTCTTTAGAATTAATTATACTAAAAGAATTGTCTGAATCTTGTACTATTAATATAGCAAAATATCGTTTTTTATTTTTCTTTTTTAATTTCATTTTTATTTACCTTTTCTTTTGTTATTAAACTGAAAAGCACTTTTCATTAAAAATATCAATTGAAACAATATAAAAAATATTTGAAAATATGGTGTGAAAGGAAAAATTAATTCAGAAAGTGAGACTACAGCAATAATTAAACTTGTAAAAAATATTAGAATTATTAAACTCATAATTCTATAGTGAGCATATATATAAATCATTAATATCAGTAAAATCGTCATTATAATTAAACTAAAAAAAGGTTCATAACTTCCAAAAATATCATAATAATTAATTGTTATATTTTCATATTCTTGAAATATAGTTAAAAAACTCATTGAGATACACCTCCCGAAGTAGTTAATTTGTTAATAATTCCTATTGTATACATTATTGTTAGAGATATATAAATTAATAAACCAAATACTTTAATTGATAATATTAAAGCAAATGCTAATACACTAAAAGTAGTCCATATTCCATAATAAGCAATTATCGTTGTCAACGCTTTAACAGATGTATTACTCAATCCACTTCCTAATACTTGGATTCCAATTAGCGTAACTATGACACCAATAACAATTATAATCGCTAAAGCACCACTTAAACTAACAGTATTAATATAAAATGTATCTGTATGTCCTAATGTACCACTTCCACTAACCGATGACCAATTTCCTCCATTAACTACTGTAAATACTGTAAGCATAATTATAACAAATAAACTAAGTTCTATAAGCATCTATATAACAACCTCATTATCATTATTATTATTTCTATTTTGAATAAATCCATAACCTATTACAATTAAACTAACAGTAAATATAGTTATAAAAATCCAATTATCTATTAAACCAACAGTAACAAATATACCAGAAAATATACTTAGCCAAATCATAAAAATTGTATAATTTCCTTTAAGATATATGGTTAAAAATAATGCTAATCCAAAAATAATTGATATCGGAATCGTATAAAGCCAACTGTTAGCGTACTCTAAAAATATCAATCAGATACACCTCTACTCTTTATAAAAATAACACCACTTCCAAATAAAATTAAAAATAAAATCCATAAATTTATAACGCTAAACACATAATAAAAAATGGAAATTAAAACAAATAATGGAATAAATGCTTTTTTAGAATATACAGTAGCAATTAACATTGGAGGAATAATTAAAATAATTACTGGTATCATTCCAAGCAAAATACTATTAATTGAATCATAAAACGCAAAAGTGTACGTAATAGGTCTATTTACATCATATAATTCAAAATTGCTAATATACGCAGTTCCATTTATATCAGTATTATAATACCATAACCAACTCCAACCAAACTGAAAACTAAATGCTGAAATTGATTTATTTTCTTGAGTAAAAAAATTATACGATCGGGTTAAATCTGTATGATTAGTACCAAGTGTTAAACCTCTAACTTGTTGGACTTTATCATCATAAATTACCCTAGTATATAAATAATAATGGTAAGTAGAACGATACATATAATCTAAACTATGTACCCTATAATTTAAGGTTGGTATATTATCTATATCAAATTTAATAAATAATGAATTTATATCTGTTTTATTAAAATCGTTCACATTAAATTTAAAAAATAATTTATTTTTTGATACATAAAGATAATTTTTATTCATTACATCATAAAAATTAGAAATTTTTTTAAAATATAACGTACCATACAGATTTAAAAATGGTTGATATTGTTTATAAAATATCCCATTAATAGATTCATTTAAAAACAATGTATCCCAAGTAAAAGATGGTAAATTATATAACGTACTATTGATAAAATATACTAACGATTTACAATAGTCTATTGATGTATAGTTAATATCAGTTGGAAATATACATAATCGTTTATTATTATAAGGTTTGGTAATTTCAATAAAACTATTTTTACCATAATTTTTATCTGGTACAAAAGAATTAACACCAACTTTATATGGTAACGCATTTGACCTTATAATAGAATATGAACTACAATTAACTGAAGTTGTCAAAATAGGCATATTATTTGCTGTAGCATTAATAGGATATGAAACATATCCATATTCAGTACAAATTGATGTACCATTCACATATAATCCTAAATTATCCATATTATAAATTGCTATTCCATATGTATTTGTATAATTAACATACACATTTCCTATATTAAATCCATTTCCTAAGTCATCTAATCCAAACGTATATTTAACACCATTTTCAGTAATACTTAATGTTGGATAATGAGTACTTGAAACATAAATTTGATAATCATCAATATAATTATTGTCAGATGATAAACTAAATTTATGTAATAATTGATATTGAGAACTACTATTATACGCATATAAATACGCTTTAGTAGAAGTAGTTTCTACCTTTAAGGATACAACATTACTATTATCACTATTTTTTATTTGGTAATAAATTTCTTGATAATTCATAAAATATTGTGTCTGAAATGTAAAATTCAATGAGCCAGATTGTAAATTTAAAGGCGTATTACGATATATTGATAATTTATCATCTTTATTATAACATAAAAATGAAAGAAACCCATTATTTCCTCTCCAACCATCTGGCGTATAATAATAAGCGGGATTAGTTTGACTTATATGTATTGTAGATTGACTATTACTAGAATATCCATGCCATCCATATAATACATCATTAGTAAAATAACCTCCTTCTCTTGTAAACGTATTAGGATCAGTATGAAAAGCCCATACGTTTGGTACATATTGATTTTTATATATTATCTTTTGAGGATATAAATTACGTAATGTATTATTATATTGATATATTACTTGTTCATTAGTTCCAATTTCATAATCATTCTCATAGTATAATGTATTATTAAAATGACAACCCCAAGCATCTATATACTGTATTCTATTAAGAGAATTAACAGAATACAATTGAAATTTATGTAATAAAAAAGCATTTATCCAGTCATAATGAGTAATAAATTTATTATCTAAGACTAATACGTTATCTATATAAATAGAAATTCTTGAATTTTGATTTGAATCTTGATCAGATATTATTAAAAAATGATACCATCGATTATTATTACAATTACCCATATCGTAACTTGATCCATTTTGTAACTCATAACTAAACTTACCATTAGCAATATCAATAATAGCATAATTTAATGTATTATATCCTAACAATCTTATTGACCCATAATCATCATTAGAATTATTAGTAGAATACCAAAATTCAGTTTGAACTTTATCACCATACCCGCCTTCAAAATTATATGTATGTGAAATAGTAGGAGCCACCATTCCATTGACATCATATAAACCTAAAATATGACTAAATGGTAAACTTGTTTTATCAACAGTATAATAACCAGTACCAGATTGTTCTGTATATTCATTAACAAAATTAATATTACTATCATTAGTATAATAATTAATATTATCATTTTCAAAATTATATTGAGATTGAAAGGGATTCAGATTTATTCCATAATTAGTATCCCAAGAATATCCTATAGCATCTACACAAAAATAAAAATCATGTTCCGATATATATGTTCCAAAGAATAATCTATTTATTGAAGCACCAGAAGGATTTGTAAATGTTCCATTTGTTACTTCATTATTTCCATTAATATCTAAATTAAATGTATGTGTAGAACAATCAAATTGTAATGACAAATGATACCATTCATTATTTTGAGCAGTTAAAAGATTATTCCAACCACTCTGATAATAAGCAAAATAACCTCTATAAATAGCAATAGCCAATTTTTCGAAAGATCCACTATATAAACTAAATCTACTAAAAGCTTGAACATCCGAAGTATATATCCATAAATCTATTGTTCCCAAAGTTTGAGATGTAAAATTACTATATATATATATATTGAGAATCCGAATTATCTGTTATATTTAAAATATTTTTATGTCCATTTAATTCATTATCTAAACTTAAAAAACAATTGGAACCGATTATAGCAGAATTTACAAATCCTAAACTTGTCGGGTCGCTTGTATAATTCCCGACGGTTTCATTATTGAAATCATACGTACCATAGTAATTATTGGTTTCTACTTTTTTATGAACTAAATTTACCAAATTCGGATTTAAATCACTACTATTAATCTGTTCATTATCCCAATTAAAATTAATAGTAGGATTATATGAACTACTATTAGGTTTATAATCAATTAAATTATCGGTTAAAATAATTACAGAAACAATCGGAATAATACACATTAACATTACTAATATAATACCAATAAATTTATATCTCATTTTTATAATACACCAATTATATTAATTATTACACTACCACAAATAAACAAAATAGGAAAAATCAGTAATGCTATTAATAAAAATTGTAATCGTATATTTTCGTGTAATAATTTTTCTAACAATTCATTATCATTATCAATGTTATTATTATTATTGTCTGACATAATTATTATTATCTCTTTCTTGGTCTTGTTTTTACGTTAATATTTAAATGTGTTTGCTTAGTTTTTTTCGGTTTACATCTTTTTTTACGATAATGTGCTTTTACATAATATCCTTTTACATGAGTCAAATTTTTTCTTGATTGTTTTCTTTTTGTCATAATATCATATCATATTTATTAAAATAAAAATAAAATAAAATAAATTATTAAATTTTTATGCTTGTTTACCTAACCGTCTTGGAATAAAATACACTAACAGCGAAATAATAACCATAATCGGAATTAATACAGTAACTAAAGTGGTTAGTGTTGGATTAACTACACCAGACCAAGTATACGTAGTATTACCAACCGTTGCTGTTGAATTAGCAATGTTTGCTATGGTAATAATACCTAACGGTAACATAGATGCCATTACAATTAACGCAATAACATAATTCGTTATCTTGTCTAATATACCCATAATATTTACCTCAATTTTATGTTTATAAATAAATATACACAAAAATAGTATTTAAATGTAATCAAATGTATTTACTTAATTATTATTAATACATTTAATTTCAGTAATAGAATAAGGCATTACATAACCTAAATCATCAATCTTTCCTTTATCATACGTTTTATTCATAATTTTGATTCTTTCATTAATGATTTGATTATTTAACGTTCCTTCTTTCAAATCTGTTTTAAATTTAGACCAAAATTCAGTTTTATATTTAGCATAGTCCTTAGTTTCCTCTATAATAACTGAATTTTTCCTAATTCCCTTACATTTTCTCACATCATTAAAATCATAAAATTTAGGACTATAAAACGTTCCACTGCCAAAATCCTCAATTTTTAACTTTCCAATTTTATTATCATCAATACAATTATTCTTTTTTAAATTTTCATATCCTTCTTGATTTACAAATAGAGAATCAGTATCAGTATAAAATACATTTTCTCTATTTGCTATTAACAAATAATTAATTAACTTTATTCTAGCATAAGACGTTATAAAACTACTAATAGCAACAAAAGATTCTTTTGAATTATTTGCTGTTTGACATGAAAAGTATAAAAATTTATCTATAATATATATTTCTATGCCGTTTATTGAACCAAGATAAACAACAGAGTTATTACGTATCTGATTTATCTTATCATCAATCATAGTTGATATAATAAACTGATTCTCTAATAAAATTTTAGATTTTTCTGTTAATTGTTCTGTAATTACCTCTCTTTGCCCCCACTTTCCATATTGAGAATTTAAAATCAATTTAGTAAATTTCTCTTTAGCAGTATCATTATCTTGTTTATACAATAACCGAAGTGAATAAAAGAAATCAACAAAATCTTGAAATATATTTTTCATTTCATAGATATTAATTTCATATATTTGAAGTATTTTCCCGCCATATCTTTCTAAAAAGTCTAATTCGGGACTACATAATGTTATATCTGTTATACCATACGCAAATGTAGATTTATTGAGACCAAAATCAGACAATATATAAGCATATCGTTTTGGAATTTTAATTTTACAAGACATAATTACACCATAGCCATTTTCTTTTGAATATTTATATAAATCAAATAATTTATCTTTACCACTATTTAAATTACGATATGCTACTAATTTTGTTGGTACATATTGATTTTTCATGATAGAAGGATACATTGAATTTATATCCATTTTGTACAATTTATCATACGTACCAATTCTAAAGACGTCTGTTATACCACCTCTATAACTTTCTCTTTCTAAATGTATAGCCCGTTTCCAACCATTTATAACAATTGGATTAGATGCCTCATCATAGAATTTATGCCTAAATATATTAAATGATAATGAGCCCGCAGTAGATTTTAATTTAGATAAATCATTTTGTTCTAAAAATTCAAGCAATTGTTTTATAAATTGATATATAATTTCACAATCTCTTTTACAATACGTAATTAACTCTGATTCAGATGATTTTTCAAAATCAACTTCTAATTTTTTATAACCAATAGAATTTCCTAACGATTCTAATGATTGCTTTACATAATTCATTGTATCCCATATATGTAAAACAAAATCGTCCTTTTTAAACATTAAAATAAATACACTATTACGTACATAATGATTCTCTAATTTCCAACCTCTATTAATCAATTGATTAAAACCATCAAGCATCTTTAAATCAAATTGAGTATTATGAGCAAATAAAATCCATTCTTTATTCTCATTAGAAAATAAGCGTTCTACATCATTCCAAAACTCATCAATATTAAAATACGTTTTTTCTAAAGGTTCTAATTCTATATTACGTTTCCAAAAAATAGCACATCCTAATTTAAAAATCAATCTCTTTTTTCTATATTCAATACCATCTATTTTTTCTGTATCAATTGTTTTTTCTGTTGATTCAGTATCAACAAAAATAAAATTATTTTGTAAATTAATAGATTTAGAACCTTTTCTAAATATATGAAAATTATTATCATCAAACTTAGAACATAAGTTTAAACTCATATTTTAATTCCATTTTTTTCTAATTTTTGCTTAAATTGTTTATCAATAAATTCTTGATAATAATGAGTACCTAAATACTCTGAATTATATGAATTAATATTATACGTCTTTTTAAGAGTTTCAAACTGATTTTCTAACGATTCTTTATTATTAAATTTAATAAAAAATTCTTTATTAGTAAGAAAATCGGTTACCTTAACAACAGAATACGCTCCTTTTTTTAAATCAGTAGAAGGAAAATCAATTGTACCAATTTTAGATTTTGGTTTAAATAATCTATGTGTTTCCTTTTTTAAAAAATTAACATATGTTTTATTTTTAATTTGATTTGTTTTAATATAATCTTTTAGAACATTATCTTTCCGATTTAATACTTGTCTAATTAACCTTTTACGTCCTTCTAAACTGCTATTTTTCTTTATTTTTGTTTTAAATGTACTATTAAAGGTTTTCTTATCCATTTTTAGCACATTATCAATACTAATTCCCTCTTTTATAACTTTATCAAAAATATATTGATAACGTTTTTTTGTCTCATCTGATAAATTAGAATAAGTTTTTGATTTCATAATAATTTATAAGATATAATCAATTTAAATCCTTTATAATAAATACAATAAAATAAAAAATAATCAAATGAATACAAATGAATACAATCAAATACAAAAAAATACAAAAATTTAGTCATAATTTCCTAATCCTTTTTGAGTAATTTTCCAATACGTTTTTGGACGTCCTCTATAACTACAATCAGAATAATGAAACCTTTCAACTAAATTTCTTTTCTCTAATTTTTCAAGGTTATCGTAAATAGTTGTTCTTGGATAATTTAGATATTTTTGTAACTTAGACCTTACACATTTTCCATTTTTTCTCAAAAACCTTAACAATTTAAATTGTAATGGTGTTAATAATTCATTATCATATTGTACCATTTAGTCATACACCTCATTATCATCTATTTCATAGCAATACATTAATTTGTCTTCAATAATTTCTGCTATACCCTCATTATACTTAGTTATTGTTTTAGTAATTACTACAGTATTATTACAATTCCAAGTCAAACTCATATACCTAATATAATAAGTACATTTTTTTGTTATAAATGTAATTTTATATATTTTTTTAGTAATTGTATCACACACCAATTTAACATTCATTAATCTTTCACTTTATTTTTTAATTGTTGTAATTCTGTAATTAACTGTTGTTGTTTTAATTTATGAGAAAACTCATCAATACTTAATTGTTTATCAGAATAGTTATTAAGTATAGAAAGTAATTCCTTATTACGATTCCATTCTTTAGAACTTAAACAACTCTCAAATATAAGTAAAACTCCCTTAAATGTTCCTAAATGTAAATTAGGAACATTTAATAACATATTTTGACATTGTTTTAAAAAATGCTCAATTTTCATTTTTTCTTACTCACCTTAAAATATAGTTTTATTAAATATACTATGTGTAACATAATATCAATAGTATTATTCTCATCTAAACCTTTCCAAAAATCTTGTAAACCATAAAAATAATCATCTATTACATCATAATATAAATCAATTTCTTTCAATATTTTTATTTTTTTGATAAACGATAATTTACCTTTAGTCATTTTTATTAAACCTCTTATTAAAATAAAATAAAATAAAATTAAAAATCAATCAATAACAGATGCTCTATACATAGGTTTAGTTCCATATTCGGTGTCAGATAACTCCTTCCAAATACGTAAATTTAAACCTATTAATTTACCGTATTTTTTCTTTATCAATGCTAAATTAAATCGTAAGGCATTAGTACAATAAATCTGTACTTTTTCAGATTCATATTTAACCTCAAAAGGATACGCATATTTACTGAAATTTGCTTTCTCTTTTGGTAATTCAATCTTATGTGGCTCAGACAATACAACAACTTTAATAGCATTCTCTAAACCAACCTCATCAACTTTTATACTAGGTAATATATCATATTTTAAAGCATTTTGTAATGAGGCATCATTAAAATCAGAAAACCACTCATCCGATTCTATTTTTTTATTATCTTGGTCTTGTTTTTTATCAACCATTTTTTTCACTTTTTATTTTTATTTGTTTTTTATTTGTTTGTTATATAAATAGAAGATAGACTCATATTTAAATGAATATACATAGAGTAATACAGTATTCATTTTCAAATTTGAGTCTATCTTCTATTTATATAACAAACAAATAAAAAACAAATAAAAATAAAATAAAAAGTGAAAATTATGAATAAAGACATGATATCATATCATATTTATGTTCTTACCTTATCTAAAAAGGAATTAAAGCAGTTAATAGAATTTAAAGAATTAGATTTGAAATATGATATTGGAAT
>JARRLT010000013.1:17545-35551 GCA_037386725.1 Promethearchaeota archaeon | reverse complement strand
AATTCGTCCTGAAGATTTTTCAAACAAGCCATTTGCGCCTACTATGAATTATTACATTAAAGCTACAGATGAGGGAGATCTTATAGATAATACTCTTTATCAATTTTGGAATTTAAATTTCTCAAATATGATGTTTGCATGGACATATAAAAAAATTGACATATGGGTAGTTGGTATGGGCCATTCCAAAAATTTTATTAGACGATGTGATTTGCTTCTCAAGTATGTAAAAAATAAATTTGGGTTAAAGGGAAAAATCATTAAGAAGGAAGGATTTGCCTCAACCTTCCAACTCAACAAACCAGAACATGTCTTAAAAAATTGATAAAAATGTTGGACGACAGCTCCATACTCTTGAGAGTAATGACGAATTATTGAAATATCTTCAAACAGATTTTGCTAAGTCGGGGATTAAAACATTATTTGCCAGTATAATCAATAAGATTCTACCTCCAAATAAAAAAATTTTATTGCCTTTATAAGTAAATTAATTGTAATATATGAAAATTAAAAATTTTAAAGCCTATTTTCACTATTATTTCATTTTTAATAATTTAAAATTTAAATTTAAACTAATAAATTAAATTATAAACTTTTGTTGTTGTTAAAATAAATATGACTTTAAAGAGAAGAAAGATTAAACGGATAAAAAACGCTGAAAAAATAGCTGCAGGTGAAGTAGTTGAACGACCAGCAAATGTAGTTAAAGAACTTATTGAAAATAGTATAGACGCTGGAGCAAAGGAAATCAGAGTAATCATTAAAGAGGCAGGAAAATCACTTATTCAAGTAATTGATGATGGATCGGGAATTTCATCAGAAGATATCGAATTTGCTTTTGAAAGTCATACGAGTAGTAAAATTAGAACATTTGAGGATTTAGAGAACTTACATACCTTAGGATTTCGTGGTGAAGCATTAGCAAGTATTGCAACCGTTTCGCATGTCGAAATAACATCCAAAATTTATGAATCTCCAAAAGGAACTAAACTAATAATTGAAGGAGGGAAGATTTTAGAAAAAGGAGAAGTTACTTGCCCATTTGGAACAGATATAAGAGTAAAAAATCTTTTTTATAATATACCGGCTCGGCGAAAGTTTTTAAAGTCTAATTCAACAGAATTGGGACATATTACGGATATAATACAAAGATATAGTCTTGCCTATCCCAAATTACATTTTATATATCATCACAATGACACTTCGATATTAAATCGTTCTTATTCAAGTATTTTTCTTAACAATCGATATATAAAGAGTGATTTAATCTTTCGTGCAATTCAAGAAGCTTACAAAAATGTGATAATGATAGGAAGATATCCATTCGTGATTCTTTTTATTGAACTAGATCCTTCCCAAATTGATTTTAATGTCCATCCTAAGAAACTTCATATTAGATTTGAAGATGAAGATTACATATACAATAAAATTTATAATATTGTTCGGAACTTTGTAGAAGAAAAATTTATTCTGAATGAGGATAAATATCTTTCTAAGGAATTATATGATTATTTGGAAAAAAATAAAGAAAATAAAGGGAAGAATCAAAAAATAACTTCCGAACAATTTTCTAATAAGATTGAAGGTATAGAAGATAGAGTTAGAGAAGAAAAGAGATTATATCAAAAGAAGGGGAAACTGGAACCACCATATATCGAAAAAGGTATTCAAATGAATTTAGTGGATGAAAAAATCCTAAATCAAGAAGGAGTAAAAAATTCAAAATTTGATACATCTGATACATATATAAGAAATAAATATATAATTGCAGACAATTTTCCTAAAATTAAATTAATTTCTTATACCGGACAATTAAGCAATAATGTTTATATTGTCCTTGAAGGTTTAGATAAAAATGATGAACCCGGGTTATATATTTTAGATCAACACGCTGCTTCTGAAAGAGTGAATAAAGAATATTTTTACAATTTATTTGAATCTAATACTAAATCAAAGCAGAAATTGATTACTCCATTAAATATAGAGGTAAGTCCTAGTGAAAATTTTTTTCTCAAAGAAAATATGGAGCAAATTAAGAAATTAGGATTCGATTTTGATCATTTCGGTGGGAATACCTTCATCCTACGAGAAGTTCCAACAATTTTTGGTAAAATTATTAATGCATCGATCATAAAAGATATAATTGGTGATATTACAGAAATAGGAAAAGATAAGAGTTTCTCTGATGTAAAAGAAGAAGTTATTAATTATCTCGCTTGTCATCGAAGTATCCGGGGAGGTGAAAACTTGTCTTTAAAAGACATTCGGGATCTACTCTTAGATCTCTCTCAAACGAAAGATCCTTATCATTGCGCTCACGGAAGACCTATTCTTCGTTTTTTATCTTTTAAAGAACTTGATAAACTCTTTAAAAGAACATAATTGATCTATGAACGCAAGTAATTCTTAAGAAAATAAAAATACAAAACTAAATTGATTATTTAAGAAATACCAATTTTTCTAGGAATTTATAAAAAGATAATATATATTATGCTTTTGAGAAAGCGATTGCTTCAATTCCTTGAAGTCCGTCAACCTGACTTATATATTCCTCTAATTTATCAGTACCGCCCCATTCTTCTGGATATCTGATTCTTAAGCGAGCTTTTTTCAATCCAAATGCTACAGGCATAATTTCATGTGCTTCTATTGTACATTCTTTTGGTAATTTTTCATCCACTTTCTCTACAAGTTTTTCGAAATCTGCATCTGTTTCTTCAGGTATTACATCAATTAACGCAATAAATTCTCCCATTTTTTTAACCTCATTAAATGATTAAATTTTAAGGTCCTATGAATTCACACTTAAGGCATTGATAAGTTTTCCCTCGATCTCTACAAGCCTCACAGCGCCAAATTGTGACATCACCGCAATTTGGGCAAGGGAAATTTACACTATTTTCATATGGAGTTATTCTTCTTCCACAACAGCTACATAGCTTTGATTTTTCCATTCTTAAAACTCTTTGGCACTTTTTATGTTTTTATAAAGTAATTTAAAAAGTGTTCTATAAAATTAATATTTTGGGGAAATCTTCTTTTTCTATTTACACCTAAAATGATTAAGATTGATTCTTGATTTTAATTTAAAAATGATTCAACAAACATTTTGATTTAGAAATATGATTCATGAAATAGAAATTTCCTTAAGTCTAGAATAAAATTATACTATAACCGAATTATGCGAGATTTTCTTTTAGTAATAGGTAGGATTTAAAGATGGAAATATTATACTTTTTTCATTGATGTTGTCTAATAAAGAAATTTATAAGTAAAATTTAATAAAAAATAAGTTTGTATAAATTATATATACTGTAGGTTTCACTAATACAATTATTAAAAAATTGAAATTTATTTAATGTGAATATTTAATGAGTCCCCAAAATAAGGTGAAAAAGTATTTCTCGTTAGTAGAAATTTGGGCATGGTGTGATATCTGTCGAGAAATGGTAAACTTAAAAGTTGATAAGAATGAGGTTAAAAATAATTTAGAATTGGGTATCTATACTAAAGAGCATACACACAAAAATCCATACCCTGACCCTGATGACCCTGATGATCCCTCTGTTAATGAACATACTATCTATGTATATATTAATGATGATTATGATGTTACAGGAGTAAAAAGCTTTTATGGAGAAACGATGAGTATGGATGAATTAAAGGCTGAAGAACCCGGAGGGGAAGTCAAAATTCCTATCATTGTAAAAGATGTAGATGAAACCAGTGTTAAACGACCACAGCTTCAGAGTGCCCCGTCCCGATCTTACAATGTCTATCGGGACACCCAATGCATGCAATCAGTGCCATGAGGACAAAACCACCGAATGGTCCACCCGATATCTGAAAGAATGGTACGGGGAGGACCTGTTAAATCAGCGCAGAATTACAGCATTTATTGAAGAATATCTTCTTGATCAAATAAATAGAGATGTAGCTGCACCTATTCCGAACACAGAACTTAAAGCGACTGCAAAGAATAATTGAAGCACGTCAAAGCTAAAGATCAAAATAACAAAGAAACGCTTTGTGTTTTCATAAATAGCTGTATTAATGATTAGTATTATTAAAAATATGATATAACTAAAGAGTATAGCAGGAGAGAAGGCCCAAGAAGAAGTGAAATAAAAAATTAATAGAACCACTATCACTTCTAGCAAAATAATTAGGTTTGATTTAGAGGAGTCGGATTTTATAAAGCTTAACTGCGGATATATAACCTTCCTAAATAGGAGTTCCATTGCTAAAAATATCGGAAATGCTAAGATGCTTAAAAAGAGAGTGAATAAATTTGGAGTCCACATAGTAGCAAAGGGATATGAAACTGAGTAGGCAAAGTAAAACATCTGAAAGATTCCAGAAGCTAATATCGCGTAAATAATTACATTTATTTTAAATTCCCCTTTAAAGATACTCTTCAAAGTAATCTTTTTTCTTTCTTCTTTTGATTTTTTCCGATATATTATTAATTTAACAATTACATACCCAATTATTTGAGCAAAAGATGAATATAAAATCCCAATTAGTCCAAAGAGTTGGGCAAAAAATAACCATATGCTAATAAAGAGAGTTATATAAAAAATTATCTTTATAATCTGCTTTTTGACAACAATTTTACGATTTTTTTCTTTTAAAGGCAGATGAATCATTTTACCTTCAAGGGGATTATCGAAATTAAAAAAGAATTTTAAAAGGTAAACAATGAAATAGACAATAAAAACCATAAGTATTAAACCAGTTAGAACCAACCCATAATTTATCAAATAGGATAAATGTATAGGACCATTTTTTGTTGTTGAGTGAAAAAAATGTCCTTCCAACCAATTTATTGTTTTATAGAGAGTTGCATCAGCTAAAAGCGCATGTCCTCCACCCGGTTCGTGATCTTTTTCAAGAAATAACTGTCCACCAGTCAGGTTAGCTGCGACTGCGGCGTTTCTCGAATAATTTAATGCTTGGTCATGTATATTGTCAATTACCAAAAGATTATGGGTATTTGTTTTATTAAGAATATCAACAGGCATGTTTCCATCAAATGCAGGGTTATTAATTACCCCATAATTCACCAATGGAGCCCACGCAACAGTAACATTAAATCTTGGATCCAAAGCTTGATTAAGAAGAACTACCATACCTCCTAATGAATGGCCAACTAAACCAATTTGGGAAGAATTAATTTGGGAATATATAGGCATCTTTTCAATATAATTTAATAAATTAGAACAGTCATAGGCCATAGCAAGCTTTCCTGTTTCAGGATTCTTTTTAAAAATATTTCCTTCACTACCACCTTGTCCTTGATAATCTAAAGATGCCACAAAAAAGCCCCTTTTCGTTAATTCTACTGGAATTCTTAGATCATAATCTCTCTGTGTAGCGATTCCATGACAATATATTACTAATGGATGTTTTTCTTGAAAGCTTAAATCTTTGGTGGGAAAATACAAATTAGCAAATAATTTAGAACCTGAACTATTAAACTCAATTAAATCATAATCTTGGTAACTCTGACTTTTATTAATATCCAATGCTACTAATAAAACTGCGAAACATTTTTTATCTCGAATAATAGTTAATCTAATCGAATTATCAAATAGAATGGAAAGATTATATCTTTCTGTTAATAATCTCCCTTGTGAAATTGCTATTGATTCAATATTCCTAAATTTTAACTTATTTTCTTTTATATGGTTTTTATATTGTTTTTGAATTAAGATTTCCTTATTTAATGGGTTAATTTCCCAATTGGTTTGTACGTCCTTATATTGAGAATATGTAAAAGAAAGTAACATAAGTAAAATTACTTCAATCCCTAACGAGATCAATCCTTCCATTATCTTAGATAGTTGAAAATAAAATAATATGAATAATGCATCAAACAAGAATAAAATGATCAGAGTAAAGAAAAGTGCACTTGTTTCAGTTTCTTCTACTTTAATTTTAAGTATATCGTCTCTTAATTTTATATAATAGTCACTGCTCTTTATTAAATTAATTTTAGCATTTAAATTATTATTCTCAACTGACATAATCTAGTTTTTTATAATTTCTTAATTTATAATAATATTTTAGATATTATTTAATCTTAAAAACATTTTAAAACTAGGGGTTTAAAATAATTAATAATTTACCAGCAAGAAGTTCCTACTTTTATAATTTAGTCAAAAAAAGCTAATCGTTAACAAGTTAGAACCATACAAATTAGATTCTATATTTTCTTACAATATAGATTTGATGAGTATCTTAAATTTATACAATTTTAATATTGTATCGATTTACACTCATTGATATGTATTTTCAGTTAAATAATTCTCAATAGATTCAATGGGATGTTAAGATAAAGATTTTTATTACCAAGGAGCTAACTAATATTCAAAAAAGAAAATATAAATAAAATATGTCAGATCAAAAAATTTATTATACAAAATGGCCACAAGGGGTTCCAAAAGAGATTGTAATTCCCGAAAAAACATTGGTTGATTTTTTTGAGGAATCGGTAAAGAAATTTCCCAATAATGTGATAACCTATTATATGGGATTTGAATTAACCTATTCTCAAATGATAGATCTTGTAAATAGAACCGCTACCAAATTAACTGAACTTGGGATTAAAAAAGGAGATTGTGTAGCACTCCAATTCGCAAATACTCCTTCATTTATTGCTTATTATTATGGTATTTTAAAGATAGGAGGAATCGTGACAGCTTTATCTCCTCTTTTTAAAAGTTTAGAAGTGAAACGACAATTAAATGACAGTAAAGCAAAAATATATATAGGATGGGAAGGATTCTCGGGTATTGTTGACCCAATTATCGAAGAAACTACTGTGGAGCATAAATTTTATGGAACTCTTGGACCTTATCTTTCACCAGAACCTATGGGACCTCCAGAATTTGAGATGGGCGGAACTCCTACTTTTGAGGACTTACTTAGGGAAACTGCCCCCAATCCTCCGGAAGTAAGGATTTCTCCCGATGATCTTGCACTTTTTCAATATACCGGAGGCACAACAGGATTTCCAAAGGGTGCTATGTTAACCCATAAAAATATTATATCTAATGTATTACAAGCCGATGCTTGGTTCGTAGATAAAGATCCCGGAAAAGAAGTTCTTCTTGCAGCATTACCTTTTTATCATATCTATATGGGTACGATGGTTCATTTCGCTATATATCTTGGAAGTAAACTTGCGATGGTATTTAATCCAAGAGAAGCCCATGAAATTGTTGAAGTTATAGAAGCTACAAAAGCTACTCTGTTTCCTGGTGTTGCAGCAATATTTAATAATATAAATAACTATGAAAAAGTTAAAGAACACGACTTTAGTTCACTTAAATATTGTATTAGCGGGGCAGGACCTCTCCCAAAAGATGTATGGAAAAGATTTGAAGATTTAACAGGAGCTAAACTTAGAGAAGGATATGGATTGACTGAAATGAGTCCATTTGTTTGTGCCAATCCATTTCAAGATAATTTTAAAATAGGGTCAATTGGTTTTCCTTTTCCAAACACTGACTGTAAAATTTGCGATCCACAGGGGAACACTCTTAATGTTGGTGAAATTGGAGAACTTGTTTGTAGAGGACCTCAAATGATGAAAGGGTATTATAAGCGAGAGGATGAAACCAAAAATACAATTAAGGATGGATGGTTATGGACAGGAGATTTGGCTATGATGGATGATGAAGGATATTTTATAATTAAAGAGCGATTAAAAAATTTAATTAAGTATAAAGGGCATTCAGTATATCCCACAGAAGTAGAAGATTTATTATATAATAATAAAGTGATTAAAGAATGTGCTGTAATTGGAATTATAGATGATGAGAAGAAAGAGAATATAAAAGCTTACGTAACACTCAAAGATGAATACAAAGAAAAAGTCTCAGAACAAGATATTATCGATTGGGCAAAAGAAAACATGGCATTTGATAAATATCCGCGATATATAGAATTTATAGATGATATTCCAAAAACTATTGTTGGAAAAGTATTACATCGGGAATTGAGAGAAAGAGAAAATAAATAATAACAAATATAGAGATTAGATTTCAAAATTAAATAAATAAGGAAGAAATAAAATGAAAATAGATTGGTATAAAAGCAAGGTATTTGTTATAACGGGAGCTTATGGTGATATTGGCAAAGAAACATGTCGTTTATTTGCTCCTCTTGGAATGAAGATATATCTTTTAGATCTTCCAAATAAAAGTGAAGAAATATTTAAAGAAGAATTACTGAATTTAGGAGCAGAATTAGTAGAATACTATGAAATGGATATTACTAAACATCAACAAATTAAAGATGTTATACAAAAAATCGGGGAAAAAGAACAGTTTATTGATATCTTATTCAATAATGCTGGTATTGGAACTAAATGTTCAATCACAAACCAAGGAAGTTTTGAAGAGTACAGAAAGATAATGTCTATAAACACGGATGGGGTCTGGTTAGTACTACAAAACGCTTTACCATATCTTGGAAGACCAATCCAAACAAATGATAAAAAAAGTAAAAAGATTGGACAGTTAATTTTCACAACCAGTGCAGCTGGAAGAACTGGGGTACCTAATATGGCTGCATATGCTATGAGTAAAAGTGCTATTATCACATTAGCTGATTCTTTACGATTAGAATTTAAAATGCAAAGTGAGGGAATAGATATAATAACAATCATTTCAGCCCCTGCTAAAACTAGTTTTTATAATACTCCTGAAACAAAAGAGTGGATAAAGAATTATGAGAAACGTGGATTTTTATTCAAGATTCTAGAAGCGAAGGATGTTGCTAAAAGAGTTTTCCAAGCATCTAGGAAAAATAAAAAAGAGGTTTATGTTCCTAGATGGTGGAAACTTTTAGATATATTATTTGTTTTAAGTCATAACCTTATCGGTAATTTACTTATTAAAATTGAAAAAAACCGATAAAACTAGGTAAATCAGACTTCCATCTTATTTAATAATAAGTTATTTATTTATTTTTTCATAAATTTAACGGTAATCTTATTACAAAGGTAGATCCTTTATTTCTTCCTTCTGATTCCACCCATATCTCTCCACCATGCATATTAATAATTACTTTAGATAAATATAAACCTAAACCAGACCCTTGAAGGTCTATAAATTCAAAATCCTCACCCTGTCTTTCAATTTTTCCGAAACGGGTGAATAACTTTTCTTTCTCTTCATCAGTAATCCCAACACCGTTATCTTTTATTCTTAACTCAGTCCATTCTTTTTCCTTTTTTAATATTAAAGAAATTTCACCGTTAGGTTGTGTATTTTTAATTGCATTTAATAGAAGATTAGTAATAACTTGTTGAAGGCGCAACTCATCTAAGCGAATATTTAAGTTATCTGGAATATTCACTGATAATTCTAAATGCCTTTTTTTAATTAAATAATTAAGTTCTTTAACACATCCCCTTATAATACGACTAAAATCACTCTGAGATTTATTTAAAATAAATTTATTATAATCTATTTTCGTTGCATCCAAGAGATTTTCAATTAATCCTTGTAACCGATTACTAGCTCTCTCAATTGATCTAAGTACATCTAGTATTTTTGGATCTAATTTATTTTCAGCAATACTAAATAAATATTCAATACCCCCTGAAATTAGGAGAAGAGGTGTTTTCAATTCATGAGAAACTCGAATAATGAGATTTCTTCTTGTATTATTGAGTTCCTTTAATTTCTCCAATTCATCACTTATAATTAATTCTGCTTCCTTTCGTTTTGAAATATCATGGAGCATTAATAGCATGTATGGTTTATTATCGAATTCAACAATAGAGCCTTGTAAATTAGCCCAAACTCTTGTTCCATCTTTTCTAAATAATTCTATATCGACTCTTTGGACATCCTCCTTATTCAATATTTTCTCAAAAAGAGAGCTTAAGAATGAGAGCTTATTGGGAGGTATCGCTTCGATTTCACTAAAATGTTTATTTAATAAATTTTCTTTTTTATACCCTATCAAGCCTTCAATACTTGGATTTGCATCTATTATTCTTCCTTCTGAAGTTAAAATAACTATAGAATAAGGACTCTCTTCAAAAAGAATTCTATATCTTTCTTCAGATTCTTTTTATTGACTTCGCTCCTGCTGTTTTCCATATTCTATTATTTGTTTTGTGTATTTAAACGCTTTTCTAAGTTGCTTTTCATCCACCAAATCAAGAAAAGAGATTTGAGGGATTTCTTCACGTTTATAGCCTAATTTTTTTAAGGTTATCTCATTTGCGTCTAAAAAATTTCCTTTTAAATCATTAATGTAAATAAAATCTAGAGAATATTTAAATAAGTCTTTATAACGTTGTCTAACTTCGTCTCTATTGTATCTCATAGAATTTCACAAAATTGGAACATCTATATATGATTATCCCAAAACTGATCTTAAATATTTTTATATTTCTAAGTTTAATTCTAAATTTAAAAATTTAATCAATTATTTGGTGATAAATAGATTTATTCATTAAATCTTATAAATAGATTCTATAAACAAATTGATATAAGATATTAATTGGTTTTTTTATAAATTTTTTTCAGATTCTTCTTTTAAGTTTATGGGAAATCGAAACATATAATAGTTCCAATATAAAAAAATAGTCTTTTGTTAGAAAGATTAGGAGTTGTATCTTAAAAGATCTAATCATATTTAGCCATTAAATCTCTCCAATTGCATAGTTTAAACCAGCTAATGCATGTAGCTTGAGAGTATTTAAAACTTGAACATCAAGATCCTCTTGGTGTATAATAAGGGGGAGCTCTGTACATCCTAAGATAACTCCGTCGATATTATAATCTCCAATAATTCTTAGTAATTGTTTTTTACTTTCGATTTTAAATTCTCCCTTCACCAATTCTTGAAATATAATTTCTTCTATTTGATCTCTTTCTTTCCTGTTAGGAGTTATTATATCAATATTTAGCTTATTAAAATAATCCATATAAAATTCAGAATTCATAGTTAACTTGATACCTAATAATAAGAGTTTCTTTAGATTTAATTTCATTGCTTCCTCGGCTGTAGTTTTTACAATGCTAAGAATTGGGATTTTACTCAATTCGTTTAACTCCTTATATATGCTATGAACTGAATTTGCAGCCATTAAAATTACATCCACTCCTGCGCTTTCTAATGAGTTGATACCTTCTAAAAGGTAATTTATATATGCTTCTCTGTCATTACTATATTCTAAATCAATTACTTTTCCAAAATTTAAACTAAAAATTACAATCTCTGGATAATCATAATTATTAAATTTACGATAATATTCTGTGTGAATAATGGAATAGTATTTAATAGTAGATTCATAGCTTATTCCACCTAAAATTCCAATCCTTTTCTTATTTTTCATTATATCACATTTATTTAATTCTTTAAATTTGTAGATTAATTAAGATTGAGTAATTATTAAAATTCTTTTATTATAGGAAGAAAGCAAATTTTTATATTGTGATTTATTTATTATTTTGATCATTACCTAGCTTATATCGATCATTTTTCCAAAAATTGTTCCTTTTCGTAACTGATTCCTACTAAAATCCCATTTCTGTTTTGTGCTTTCGATACAAAATTATCGAAAAACGAAATTATTTTTAAGTAAAATTAAATTATTATTATTTAGGTGAGTTGAAAAATGATTCAAACAAATTCTGGTTCAAAAATGGAAAAACAAGCAGAAAAGAATTTTAAAAATATTCAAGAATCTTTAAAAGGATTATATGAAATTCTTGAAATTAATTTTTCCGAAAATGATTTTTATCTAAAGGCAGGAGAAGAAAATCTCACCGGGCTTTATAAAAATTTACTTGAATTATTTCTTAATGAATATGGCTTACGCAGATTAATCAAAAAAATTAAGGATTCTGAATTAGATATCGACATTCCTTTAGAAAATTTATTGATTGAAAGCGATCTTTAATTTCTCATAAAATTTTAAGTTTAATTTGTCAAAGCCGTTAAGAAAGTTCTTTAACCATTTATTCAAATTATTCTGTTCTCTGTTTATATAATATTCAATTGAGAGAAATATAAATGCGATAATTTTCCTAATTTTTAACCAAAATTACTTCTAAAACCTTTCCCTCCTTGAGGATAATTAAAATCAATAGCATTTTCAGGGCATATATACCAACAAGCACTGCATTCTAAGCACCTATTAAGACTTTGGATTATTGCCTTATTATTTAGGATCCTATAACATTCTCCTAAACATACATTTACGCAATAACCACATCCAATACATTTTTCTTGATCTATATTAATAAAATTATAATGGGGGTCATTCCATTCTACTCCTGGAATATCAACTTCTCGAGATTCTTTCATTTTATGCCCTCCGGACTATATATGGATTAAAAAGCGAAGGATTTGCTCTTAATACATAATTTATTAGCTTTTTACTAAGAGCGTCCCCAATTGGTTCAAAATAATTTAAGAACGAGAAATAAATAGGTTCGATTTTAGGTAAAAATTGAGCAATTTTTTCATCTAACTTTTCCAATGAGATTGGGAGGAAAAACTTACAGATTGAAAGGACAACGTTAAATAACGGAGCAGAAAATTTAAAAATTATCTTATATAGAATTTTAAAAAACCATGAATTTTTCAAATTTAAATCATCTTGTTTTTTTCTTATCTTTTGTTCTGTTTCTCCATAAGAATTAAATAACCAATTTTGAAAATATCTGAAAAACATTAAGATCCATTCTTTTACAACGAATTTATCATTTTTAAAATATTTGAGAAACAATTTCAGGAAAGGAACTGTGAAGTGTGTTAAAGCACCTAATCCCCATCCATTATGGATAATATTCTTTAATAATATTTCATCATGTCTCTCTTGAGCATATCGTAAATTAAAACGATTTTTACCAGAAATTGACCATTGGATAATAGAATGATCCTTTATTTTTTGATCATACATATTCATAAACTTTGCTGATAGATTATTCTGAGTGATAGCCGAAGTCGCCACATTAGCCGCAATCTCCGCCGAAAACCAAGCACTTGGTACACCATCACATAATTCAGTACTTTCAAGACCGGCTGCATCTCCGATTAATATAATACCGTTATCATATTTTGGCATGGTATTTAATGGTTCGTCAATTCCTACATAAATTTCAAAACATTGCCATAATTTCGCCCTTAATTTTATATTTGGGTTAACTAAATTTTTCCACCACGGTAACTTCTCAGTTATGTTTTGATGATACTTTTTAAAAACCTTTTTTAAATTAGGAACCTTAGAATTTTTTAATTTTAAGCATTGATCTTGAATAAAATGGAGACTTTTTCGATATGGCCAAACCATCAATCCATTTCCGTACCCTAAAGGGGGCGAAATTTTCTGTTCATCCCATCCCCAGCAAAATCGAATAGAATATTCGAAGATTTCATCTATTAACTTCTTAGACATTTCATAGTCATAGGTATCCGCTAATGATATTGCATCAGGAGGATATTTTTTTCTAATCCCTGCTTTTACTGCAATTAATCCTTGAGATCCTTCTGCATCAATAACGACTTTAGAATAATATTTCTGTCCATTATCTGTAATAACTCCTCTTATATATTCATGATCTTTAATCAATTCTACAACTGATGTTGATGATTTAAATATAACTCCAGATTCTATAGCTTTTTTTACTTCCCATTCACAAAACGGTTGGCAATACGCATTATAACCGAAAGCAATTACTGGAGAAAGCGGTTTAGGAATTTTTAAAGTATCGTCAATTTCGAATTCCCCTTTATTAATATCGGTAAATATATAATTAATAATTCCATCCGCTGGTCTTTCAATTGGTGGATTACCATTACGAATAAATTTAGGTCCAAATAAAAAACCATAAATAGGAATAGTCAGTCCAGAAATTACTTTCTCTCCGGGCTTTTGTGCTCTTTCTACAAGTAATACATTTAATCCCGCATCAGCACACAGTTTTGCTGCAACAGGCCCTCCAAATCCAGCTCCTATAACAATTACATCATAATTATCATTATTCTTCATTGAAAATTAGGACTTCCTAGAAAATTTTTAGATTCTAAAGAATTAAAATAATTAGAATTCTACCTTCATCTTTTTAAATTTTTTATTAAATATCAGTAAACTTAATTAATAAAACTGAAACTTAAAATTTGCAATCCTAAAAATATTTCATATTTATGAGGATTCGAATCATAAAGGTATATGGAATAGAAAATCTACCAGAAAAAAGTTAATTAGACTTTCTTAATAACAAACGTAATTCAGACTCTCTATCTATTTTCTTTCATCCATTCTACAGCGAAATCAACAATTTCAGGTTGTGAGATAAGTCGGGAATCAGCTAATCCCACCTTTTTTGGGGTATAACCAATTTTTTCTTCAAATTCTTTACCTAATCGTTCAAAATCATCTGAATAATGATTCAGAGATTTCCATTTAACCCATTTTCTTTCATTCTTGATTGTTATTGCCGAGCCAGTTTCATAATAGCCTTTTGTAGGATATGTACTTCTATATTCGGCGAGATGGAGGGATGTATTATTAGAGTGATTAACCCCTAAGAGTAATATATATCCATTTAAATTGTAAATATGAGCCAAAGGAGATCCTTCCCCTAAGTCTGATGTTAATCCATGATTCTTAGTGATTATTTTGGCATGCTTTCCCCATGCTGCAAATGAACTCATAGGATGGTCACTCCGATAGACGTCTGGAAACTTTCGAAAGGTTTCAGGAATAGTTCCTAAACCTCTTGTAGGGGTAAATTCTTGGCTGAAAGCAGGCATGTTTTGACGGATAATTCCCCACCAACTTTCCGGAACAGGAGGATTTTCCCATCTATAGGGATCACTATTATCTGAGGAAAATGAAGGCATAACCAAAGTACCATCATGAGTAAGAGTTTTTTGGAGAGCTTTTATCACTGAAACAGCTCCTCCTATTGTCCATCCAATTTTACTGAGAGAACTATGCAAAATAATAATTGATCCTTTTGAAACACCTAAATTTTTAAAATCACTTATTAGGGATTTAACGGTATTTGGGTTTTTTGTATGATTAATTACAGAAAATTCTCCTTTCATTTTGAACACTATTTTTTAATTATAATTAAAATGTATAAAATTTAGATCATATATGGGGTTAATTACAAATTTAAATTTTAATAAGGATATCTTTTTAATTCAAAATTTTGTTTTAATCTTCTCTCAAAGATAAATTGATCAAATTCGATCTTTTAAAAAGTAAATATTTCTATAATTGATAATAACATGTTTTCAATTTATGAGATCAATAATTTTTGCTAGATTCATTTTATTTCCTCCTATTAAAAAGATTTTAAAACTTAAAATCAAATTTTTAAAATGAAATTAAACAATTCTTTCCATAGATATGAAAAAAAGTTTTTGAAATATTTCGATTCTCGATCAATTCAATATAGATTTTTTCATTTTCTGATATTTTTTTAAAAATTTATAGTTGGTTTAATTAATAAATTTATGATCCTATACCCCCATGGGTAATTTTTGGGAAAATAAAATTTCTGGAATTTCAAATTTTATAACATTTATCACTTTGAGTTATTTCAATTGGGACGGGTGATCGGTTTTATGCATAAATATTTTTTTATGATCAGTATATAAAAGCAGATAAAAATAAAAAATTTGACTTACTCTTTCTATTTAAGAGTTATAAATCCTTTATGTATAAAGATGAAAGTGCTACGAGAATTTCACATTACAAATCTGCTTGAACTCAAACTAGAAAAAGGACACTGGGATGAGGAAGGTGACGAAGATCCCTATGTTAAGGAAAACATTCGAGTTCAAATTTATATAAACGGAAATCCTTTTCGAACGTGTAAATTCTTACTCATAGTCAATCCACATTTAGAAAAGAAGTTTGAAACGATCAATTCTATTGATGAAGTTAAGGAAATTCTCAATAAGGATTTGGAGTATAAAATCACTCCCGCTGTTCTAAATATTTCTCCTGAAGAGGAGTTTTGGGCTCACTGTAGCAACTTGCAAGCATGGGTAGAGAATGATTACGACACACACCTTTTAGATTCAAAATTATCATTCCCTTTATTAAAAGAACTCAAAAGATTAGGAGATTCTAAAGCGAAACAAGTGTATAATGAAGAGGTAATGGAGCGTTATGCCAAGGGAAGTTGTGATGTTAAAGATTTGCTCATCAGCAAAAAGTATTTTGAAAATATCCCATTCGAGCAGCAAGTATCGATTATCAAAGATCCAAAAGAGTATGAGGTTATCTTAACCCTTAAAAAAGTGATGGGAGATGAGTTCAAATTAGGGAAATTTTTCATAGATGATGGGAAGATAACAAAACTTCGATTACAAGAAAATCCTAATGTCCATGCTCTTCCATCGGAAATAGGAGATCTTTCGAATCTTCGTTGGTTGGATATTTCCTTACCTAATTTATCTTCCTTGCCAAGTACCATAGGAAATCTAAGATCGCTTGAAACCTTAAAAATAACAGATTCAAATTTAACAGAATTGCCCGAATCGATTGGAAATTTAAATAAATTAGATCTCATTTCTATTTCCAATTGTAAAAAGTTTGAATCTCTGCCCGACTCGTTTGGAAAAATAAGTTCTCTTAAGGATTTACGTATTATAGATTCAAATTTGACCATGTTACCCGAATCATTTGGAAATCTAAGCCTTCTTGAAAAAGTAGAAATAGAAAACGGATTGCTTGAATTCTTACCCTCTGGAATAACAAACATAACCAACCTTTTGTTTTTGCTTTTATCTAAAAATAAATTGAGCAACTTACCGGAGGATATTGAGAATCTAATAAATCTTAAATCTTTACATTTGGGTAATAATAAATTAGAAGAATTGCCCTTATCCATCGGAAATTTACCTAGATTAGAAAGCCTTAAACTGTACGGGAATAATCTAAGAAGCCTACCAGATACAATGAAGAATCTTGTAAATTTAAAATCCCTTGATATTCGTTTAAATAAATTTAACCACTTTCCCGAGGTTATACTGAAATTAACAAGTCTTAAATATTTGGCTATAGCAGGAAATCGAATAACACATTTACCCGAAAAAATAAAAAACCTATTTTTGGGGGTTAAAGCGAGATGAAGATGGATTTATTTATTTTAAATAATGGGTGTTTGAAATATATCCATCAAATTGTTATGGATAATCTTTAGAGAATTAAGAATTTGAAAGAATGGATCGATTTCCGAAATGATCTGAAAGGCATTATAACCGAGAAAATTACCTCTAGCTGATGGTAAGAGGCAATAATAACTGCCATCTATATTTAAAATGATTTCCTTTTTCCTCAATACGCCGTTAATTGGATTAAATGCCCATCCCTTCTTGAATGAGCGAAATTCACCATTCTCATTTAGTTTGTATATATAGGCAAAAAATGTGTATTTTCCCCCGATAAGATGCTTTAAAAAGGAATTCCATCCCTCCGGATCGTTTATTGAATCAAGGATCAATCCTCTGTAAGTAGATCCATCAATCTTAATAGTATCCGGAAGATCGTTTAAATCTTTATAGTTAGCATAAACATATCCTTCTTTTGTTATCAAATCAGGAATAAAAATGATTTTCTCATTGCTATCTTTATATAGTTCGGATAATTGCTTCATTTTCTCCTTTAATTCGAGGATAGAGTCCTTGTGAAGATTTTCATAGAGCGAAATAATATCTTCGCTATTAGTGGTTGCTTCTTCTAAGATTCTATCAACCGCCCCAACATTTTTAAAGTAGATATTTAGATTCAATAAAAATTATAGATTTCGATCATTAAAATGAAGATTTTTTCATTTTCTGATATTTCTTGGAAGATTTATAGTTGGTTAAATTAATATTTTACCAATCCTCGACACCCATGGGTAATTTTTGGGAAAACAAAATTTCTCGAATTTCAAATTTTATGGCATTTATCACTTTGAGTTATTTCAAATGGGATGGGTGATCGATTTTATGCATATATATTTTTTT
>JARRLT010000013.1:0-17518 GCA_037386725.1 Promethearchaeota archaeon | reverse complement strand
ACTTAAGCGTGTGCAAGAAATGTGATTGTGAAGAGTACGAGAAATGCTCCATTGTGGGATATCTCCCTTTAGGGTTCTGTTGTCCTAAGTGTAATTTTTACGAAGCTGAAGGAGCTTGTGTTCGATCAAAGATGAATGTCCAGAAAAAAATTCCAGTAAGTTTAAAAGATGAAACCGGCAAAGTTAATTTATTTCCTGATAAATTTTGCTTGAAGAAAAAGAGCCAAGTATTAACTTCTAAAATTGATGATATTTAATTTTTTGGTGATTAGATAAAAATGTGCAACAATTGTAATTGTGAAAATTACTTAAAATGTTCTATAGTTGGATTCAGTACATCTCCAGCGTTTTGTTGTGAAAAATGTTATAATTATGACGAACTTCATACATGTCTAACTGCTCAACTTAATCGTAAAACAAAGATTGATTTAGAAGAAAAGCACATAGAGATCTTTCCAAGATTTTTTTGCTTAAAACAACATAAAAAAAGTATTTTGAGAAAAGCAGAAACACCCTTTATCGACGAATAATAATAATATAAGAGGATATATAAAAATGTGTAATAATTGTAATTGTGAGAACTATGATCGCTGCAGTATTGTTGGATATATGCCAATAGGTTTTTGTTGCTCAAAATGTGACCTCTACGATGAGAGTCATACTTGTTTACATACGAAAACCAAACGAAAAGATTCAGAAAAAGTAATTACCGAGGAAATTCATCCTATAAGTACTAAAATCGAAGGAGGGCTTTTGAAAGTCGTAATTGATCAGAAGGGTAAAAAGATTCCAATTGTAATTGATATACAAAAACAATTAGAATCACGCTAACAAAATATCAGGAAAAACAAGGAACCTTTATTTCCTTTCAAAAGTTTAGAAAAGCAGAAATTTAAAAATGGATCCAATGGATTAGAATTATTTGGTATATATTTCAAAATTTAAAGCAGATATGCCAATTATGCAAAATTGGTTAAAAACTTGAACATCTTTAACCAACTTCAGGAGAAGGGTTAAAGAGGTTTTTAAAACAAAAACAGGAGAAAAAAGGAAAAAGTAGAGATGTGAAAAAATGAGTACAATAAATTTTAAATTTAGAAATGAAGTTCTTAGCCATAATGCTTCATTGAGTTATTGTTACCAGTGTTCTACATGTTCAGGTGGGTGTCCTGTTGCGTTATTGACTGAAGGGTCATATAATCCAAGAAAAATTATCGAAGAAGCAATTTTAGGTTTTCAAGATCATCTCATTGAACAACAAACACCAAATGTTTGGTTATGTTCTACCTGCCAGAAATGTGTGGAATTATGTCCCCAAAAGGTTGAATTAACTGAAATTTTTATTTTGATTAAAAACCGATGTTTTGATAAGAGCAAATGTCCCGAATCATTTTCAACTCAGGGAACAGCTATATTAGAAAATGGAATTGCTATTCCTTATTCAAATGCAATTCTATCACGAAGAAAAAAATTTAAACTACCTGAAATAAAAACAGCACCTATAGATGAAATTAAGGAAATTCTTAAAGTTACTGGATTTGAAAAAAACATTATGAAAGGGGGTAATGGACATGAGTAGTAAAACCAAGAAATCAAAACAAAAATCAAGTTTACCAAGTTTTGATTTATTCTTAGGATGTGTAATTCCCGCTCGGCTTCCATTTTTAGAAGTTTCTTCAAGAAAAGTATTTGAGAAACTTGGTATCCAATTAAACGATATCGAGGGATTTAGTTGTTGTCCGGACCCTACAGGAATTGAACAAATAGATCATAAAACTTGGCTTTCTTTAGGAGCTAGAAATTTAAGTTTAAGTAATCATAATGGAGGAATAATTTCATTTTGTTCTGGATGCGTGGAAACCCTCAAAGGAGTAAATTATATGATTAATAAAAATCCAGAAACAAAGAAGGAAACTAATCAAATTTTATCCAAAATTGGAAAATCCTACGATGGAGGGACATCCGTAAAGCATTTTGCTCAAGTGGCTTTTGAGAATCTTGATAAAGTTATACAAAATATAGAAAAACCTTTAGATGGCTTTAAAGTAGCTGTACATTATGGTTGTCATTACTTAAGGCCATCAGAAATTATTGGTTGGGATGATCCATTTGAACCAGTAACAATCGATGAGATTGTAAAATCTCTTGGAGCAGAATCTTTAGATTATGATCAAAAAATGGAATGTTGTGGAAATCCTGTGGAAAAATCCGATGCAGATTTATCTTTACTTATGATTGAGAATAAATTAAAATCTATTAAAAGTGCGGGAGCTAATTGTATATGTGTAGTTTGTCCTGCATGTTACCAGCAATTCGATTTTAAGCAGAGAGAATTATCAAAAGAAGATCAATCCTTCGAGCTTCCAGTCTTTTACCTTTCGGAGTTAATTGCCTTAGCTTTTGGTTATAACTCTAATGAACTAGGTTTTAGATTTCATAGAGTCCGACCAACTGATCTTTTGAAAGATTTGAATTTCACGGAATAAGAAATTTGAGATGATTAATAAATTGACAGAGAGTATAACTCAAGATATAGTTGAGGATAAGATAGACTCTAAAAGAGTTCTTATTGTAGGTGGTGGGATTGCGGGTATTCAATCAGCACTAGATCTGGGTGATATGGGTATCAATGTAGAGTTAGTTGAAATTAAACCTTGTATTGGAGGTAGAATGGCTCAATTAGATAAAACATTTCCAACTAATGATTGTTCAATTTGCATTTTAGCTCCAAAACTCTCCGAATGTTATAGACATGATAATATAACTTTACACACGCTTTCGGAAGTTCAGAAAGTGGATGGAACTCCAGGAAATTTTTCTGTGGAAATATTGAAACATGCTCGTTATGTAAAGGAGGATGAATGTATTAATTGTGGATTATGTGCTGAAAAATGTCCTATGAGAGTAGATGATGAATTTGATCGGCAATTAAGAAAAAGAAAAGCAATTTATATGTACTATTTACAAGGAGTGCCAGCTGTGATGACTATTGATAAAGATAAATGTTTATTCTTAACAAAAGACGCATGTAGAATCTGTGAAAAAAACTGTGAACGTGAAGCAATTGATTTCAGTCAAGAAGATGAAATCATTAACATCAATAATATTGGGTCAATTATTCTTGCTCCAGGATATAGTTTAATTGAAGATAATGATAATGAATTATTAAAAATATATGGTTATAAAAAATTTCGAAATGTAGTAACTGCTTTAGAATTTGAGAGATTGATAAGTGCCTCTGGTCCGCAAGGAGGTCATTTAAAAAGATTTTCAGATGGAAAAACTCCTCAAAAAATTGCGTTCCTTCAGTGTATTGGTTCCAGAAATGATAGGAGTAAAAAGTATTGTTCTTCAATTTGTTGCATGTATACTACAAAAGAAGCAATGATTGCTTATGAACATAATAACAATTTGAGATCATATGTTTTTTACATCGATATGAGAGCAGGAGGGAAAGGATTTCAAGAATTCATTAATCGAGGAGAAAATGAGTACAATATTGGATATATTAAAAGTAAAATCGCTGAAATTCAAGTTGATAATCAAGAGAATCCCGTTATAGTATATGAAGATTTAGATAGTGGAGCCATTAAAAAAATTAAGGTAGATTTGGTAGTATTAGCAACTTGCATTACGGCTCCAGAAGGGATTAAAAAGTTAGCCCAAATACTTAATATTGAATTAACAGAACATAATTTTATTAAAACTAATCCTTATTTTCCTATGACCACTTCAAGGGAAGGAATTTTTACATGTGGATGTGCTCATGAACCCATGGATATACCTCGTTCAGTTACTGAAGCAAGTGCTGCTGCAGCAAAAGCAGCAGAAATAATAAAAGGAGGAGATAATAAATGAATTCCTATTTAGAGAATAAGGAAAAGGAGATTGATAAAGAGGCAAGAGTTGGGGTTTTCATTTGTCATTGTGGTTCGAATATCGGTGGATTAATCAATTGTGAAGACCTTGCAAAATACGCTAATAAATTACCTCATGTATCTCATAGTGAAGATAACCTATATACATGTTCTGAAACGGGTTTAGCAAGTATTAAAAAAGCGATTAAGGAATACGACTTAAATAGAGTAGTTGTGGCTTCTTGTACTCCTAGAACTCATGAACCATTATTTAGAGAGTGTATATCTGAAGAAGGATTAAATCCCTATCTATTTAATTTTGTAAATATAAGAGATCAATGCACTTGGGTCCATATGAAAGATCCAGAGGGAGCATTTAAAAAGGCAAAGGATTTAGTAAGGATGGGTGTTTCAAAAGCAGCAAAATTAAAACCTTTAGAAAAAGTACTTGTTGACATTAACCCATCAGCTCTTATAATTGGAGCAGGGGTCTCAGGGATGAGTGCAGCTTTAAGTTTAAGTAGTCAAGGATATAAGACATATTTAGTTGAAAAGGAAAAAGAACTTGGAGGGAGATTAAATTCCCTACATACACTTTTTCCCCATAATACTGATGCTAGTGAGTTACTTGATCAATTTAAAGAAAAAGTCTATAATTCATCTAATTTACACTTAATGACTTCTTCTACAATAAAAAATATTGATGGATATGTCGGAAATTATCATATAACTGTTGAAAATGAAAAGATCCACAATTTAGAAGTTGGAATTATTATTGTTGCCGTTGGGGCTTCAGTCTTGACCCCATATGATTTGTTTGGATATGATGGAAAAACCAGAATGACTCAACTCGAATTTGAGCAGAAATTAAAAGATGATAAAATCAAATCAGATAATATTATAATGATTCAGTGTGTTGGATCGAAAAATAAAGAACGACCTTATTGTTCAAACGTATGTTGTATGACGAGTATAAAAAATGCTCTTATCTATAAAGAAAAAAATCCAAAAGCGAATATTTTTATACTGTTTCGAGATATTTATACACCCGGTACTTTTTATGAAGAATATTATCGAAAAGCGAGAGAAAAGGGAATAATCTTTATTAAATATGAGGAGGAAAATCCACCTGAGGTAGAGGAAAAAACCGTCAAAGTTTATAATAAATACATTAACGAAGATATAATAATTCCCTATGATAATCTAATTTTGGCTACTCCTTTAATAGCAAATGAAGATAATAAAGAACTTGCTCAAATGTTAAAAGTTCCTTTGGAAGCAAACAAATTCTTTTTAGAAGCTCATGTAAAGTTAAGACCTGTTGATTTTGCTACGGATGGCGTTTTTGTTAGCGGGTCCGCTAAGTGGCCAATAAATATATCCGAGGCGATAAGCCAAGGTCTTGCTGCAGCTTCCAGAGCAAGTACAATACTTTCTCATAATCAAATTGAAACTGAAGGTGCAACCTCTTATTTACCCGAATGGAATAAAGATTTATGTAAAGGATGTGGAATTTGTATCAAAGTATGTCCTTATAATGCCATCAAAAAGAATGAAGATGATGAGATAGAGATTATCCAAGCGCTATGTAAAGGATGTGGAGTTTGTGGTGCTTCTTGTACTAAAAGAGCAATTGAAATTAAACATTTCACTAATGAACAAATAATATCTGAAATTTTAGCCTTGGGAGGGAGAGAAATAATATGAGTTTTGAACCAAAAATTTTGGGATTCTTATGTAATTGGTGTTCCTATGCGGGAGCAGATTTAGCTGGAGTAAGTAGAATGCAATATCCTTCAAACTTAAGAGTTATTAGGGTTATGTGTAGTGGAAGAGTGGATCCTGAATTCATATTTGAAGGATTTAAAACGGGACTTGATGGAATTATTGTTATGGGATGTCACCCAGGAGACTGCCATTATTTAGAGGGAAATTATGAAGCTATGATGAAATTTGATATGACAAAGAAATTCTTGAAGTATGTTAACCTTGATGATCGAGTTAGACTTGAATGGGTTTCTGCTTCTGAAGGAAATCGATTTGCAGAAGTAATTACAGATTTTACAGAAAATATTAGAAAACTAGGCCCGTCTCCAATTAATGGAGAAGATTGTGAAGAAATTTTGGAAAATTTAGAGGCAATACACTTAGCTGCCACGGGATATAGAATGAGAGCCTTAGTAGGGAGGGAAAGAGCATTAATTGAACAAGGAAATGTATATGAAGAATTAATCCCAAAAGAAAAATTTGATACGCTTTTCAATAAAGCAATTTATGATGAATATCTTCGTAGTAGAATGTTAATATCTTTAAGGAAAGATTCAAAATCTGTAAAAGATCTTGCGATAGAGTTAAATATACCAGCAAATGAAGTACTTGATCATATTTTAGTCCTAAAGGGAAGAGGGAACATCTCAATGAGTAAAATTGTAGGAATTACACCGTTATATATGGTAATGGAGGGATAAAATAGTGGAAAAAATTGGAGCGGTTTTGGTAGTAGGAGCTGGAATTGGAGGTTGCCAAGCAGCGCTAGATTTAGCTAATTCAGGATTCAAGGTTTATTTAATTGAATCCTCAAAAAGTATTGGGGGAGTAATGGCTCAGTTAGATAAAACTTTCCCCACAAATGATTGTGCAATGTGTATTGTTTCACCGAAGTTGGTCGAAACTGGAAGACATCAAAACATTGATCTTTCTATAAATTGTGATATTCAAAAGGTAGATGGAGAAGCAGGTAATTTTAATATAAATCTTGTTCAAAAATCATTATATATTGATAGTGAAAAATGTACTGGATGTGGGGTTTGTGGTCAAGAATGTCCTGTTGAAGCGGTAGATATATTTAATGAAGGATTATCTCTATACAGTGCTACTTCTGTAAAATATCCCCAAGCTGTACCTCTTGTATACTCAATTAATAAAGAGTATTGTATTGGATGTGGCATTTGTGAAGGTGTTTGTAAAGCTAAAGCTGTCCAGTATGAACAAGAAGACAAAGAAATTAACTTAAATGTAGGAGCAGTTATTCTTGCACCTGGATTTGATGAGTTTGATCCGACACCTATGCAAAGATTTGGATATGGAACCTATAAAAATGTAGTAACAAGTATCGAATTTGAGCGTATACTAAGCGCGAGTGGTCCTTATTCTGGAAAGATTTTAAGACCTTCAGATGGCGATGTTCCAGAAAAAATAGCGTTTCTCCAATGTGTTGGCTCAAGAGACTTTAGAGAAGGTCAACCTTATTGCTCATCAGTTTGTTGTATGTATACAGCAAAAGAAGCAGTAATTGCTAAAGAACATATGCATCAAGTTAGTCCAACGATTTTTACTATGGACATTAGAGCTTATGGAAAAGATTTTGATAAATATATTGATCGAGCTAAACATGAATATGGGGTTAGATATATAAGAAATAGGATTTCATCAATAAAAGAAAATCCACGTACAAATAATCTGTTATTAACTTATGAAGATGATAGTGGAAAAATAATTCAAGAAACATTTAATATGGTAGTTCTCTCAGTTGGGTTAAACGCTCCAAAAGATGCGGAACATTTAGCAAAAACGTTTGGAATTGAGTTGAATGAATTTAAATTTGCTAAAACAGATGTGTTTAACCCGGTAATAACAAGTAAGCCAGGGATCTATGCTTGTGGGGCATTTAGTTCTCCTAAAGACATACCTGAAACAGTAATTCAAGCAAGTTCAGCAGCTGGTTGTGTTGATTCTCTCTTATTTAGAGAAAGAAACAGTTTAATTACAGAAAAAACATTGCCTCCTGAGATCTATGTTGCTGGACAACCCCCTAGAATTGGAGTATTTATTTGTCATTGTGGTATCAATATTGGGGGTGTCGTAGATGTTCCCGAAGTGACAAAATATGCAAGTATGTTACCTAATGTTGTATTGGCTGATCGAAATTTATATACGTGTTCAGCAGATACTCAAACTATAATTAAGGATAAAATAAAGGAATATAATTTGAATCGGGTTGTTGTTGCATCATGTACTCCGAGAACTCATGAACCTCTATTTCAAGAAACCATTCGAGAAGCTGGATTAAATAGGTATTTATTTCAAATGGCAAATATTAGAGATCAATGTTCTTGGGTACATATGAATAAACCAAAAGAAGCAACTGAGAAAGCAAAAGATTTAGTAAGAATGGCAGTTAATAAGGCAAGATATATTGAACCTTTAGATAGAATTAAACTAAATGTAATTCCAAAGGCATTGGTCATTGGTGGGGGAATAACTGGTATGACAGCCGCCTTAGGTTTTGCAGATCAAGAATATGAAACCTATCTCATAGAAAAAGATGATGAACTTGGAGGTCATGCACGCTATATTTATAATAGCTTAGAGGGAGGAAATGTGCAAGAATTGTTATCTGATCTCCGAAAAAAGGTTTATAATAATAAATATATTCAAGTTTTTACAAAATCTCAAATCGAGGATATTGATGGGTATATTGGAAATTTTAAGACACAATTACTTCACAATGCTGAGGAAAAAGAAATTGAACATGGAGTGATTGTTGTTGCTACTGGAGCTGAGGAATATCGGCCTCATGAATATTATTTCAATGAAGATTTAAGAGTAATTAGTCAATCTGAATTTGAGTACGTCCTCAATGAAACAATTGAAATTCAAGATAAAAACAGAATTGTTATGATTCAATGCGTTGGGTCTAGAAATAAAGATCATCCTTATTGTAGTAAGATGTGTTGCGCAGAAGCGGTTAAAAATGCTATTTTGGCTAAGGAAAAAAACCCAAATATAGAAATTGTTGTATTATATAGAGATATAAGGACTTATGGGTTCAAGGAAATTTATTACAGGAAAGCTCGAGAGATGGGGGTAATTTTCATTCGATATGATGAAGAAAATCCTCCTGAAGTTATTCCAAATGGGGAATATCTAAAAGTTGAAGTTAATTCTCCAAAATCTGGAAAAATCTCTATACAATCGGATTTAGTTGTCTTAAGTGCAGGAATAATTCCTCATGAGAATAATGAAGATCTTGCAAAAATGCTTAAAGTACCATTAAATGAAGATGATTTCTTTTTAGAAGCTCATGTAAAACTAAGACCCGTTGATTTTGCTACAGAAGGTATTTTTGTAGCAGGGTTAGCACATGCTCCAAAACCAATAGAGGATTCCATTTCTCAAGCAAATGCGGCAGTATCCAGGGCGTGTACAATTCTCTCAAAGGATGAGATAGAGACCGAAGGAAAGGTAGCCAAAATCGATATGGCTCGCTGTATTGGGTGTGGAATGTGTGTTGAAAATTGTGCCTATAATGCAATTGAGATTATAGAAGATCGAAGGTTTGGAGCAGTAGCTTCGATTAATCAAGCGTTATGCAAAGGTTGTGGTGCTTGTTCTGGTAATTGTAGGTGTTCAGCAATAGACATTATGGGATTTTCTGCTGAACAAATATATTCAATGATAACCGGGAGGTTATAAAAATGACAGAAGTAGCTTTAGAAAAAGAAAATAAAAAAGGCAAAGAATGGAATCCAAAAATAATTGCATTCCTATGTAATTGGTGTTCTTATGCTGGCGCAGATCTTGCGGGAGTTAGTAGGATACAATATCCTCCAACTATTCGTATAGTAAGGGTTCCATGTTCTGGAAGAATCAATCCATTTTTTATAGTAAAAAGTTTGATCGATGGATGGGATGGTGTTGTTGTTTCTGGATGCCATCCAGGAGATTGTCATTATATCAGTGGAAATTTAGTTGCTCGAAGGCGTTTTGCGATTTTAAATGATCTTTTGCAATTCTTTGGCATAGAACCAGAAAGAGTTAATTTTATGTGGGCTTCTGCTGCAGAAGGAGAAAGATTTGCTCATTTAATTTCGAAAGCTACCGAGAAAGTAAAAAAAGTTGGTCCTAATAAAAAATTCAAAAAGAAGTGGTGAAAATATGTCAAAAATCCAACAAAAAAATAAAGAAATTGAGCAGCAAATCAGAGAAATATCCAGAAATCTATTAAAGAACGGAGAAGTTGATGTAATTTTAGGATACGCAAAAGGTTCAGTTCCATTAGCTACAACACCTATTTTTATTAAAAATGAAAAAGATGTTGATAAACTTGTTTGGAATAATTTTTGTTATATAAATTTAGCCAGTTATCTTTCAACTCCGTTTAAAAATCTCATAAATGAGTCAAATAAAGATATTAAAATAGGTATTATATCAAAAGGATGCACAGCAAGAGCTTTAATCCACCTAAGTATTGAAAATCAAGTAGAATTAGAAAACTTAAAAATTATCGGTATTGATTGTAATGGTATAATTAATCGAAGAAAGATAGAGAAAGAATTTTACGATAGGGAGATTTCAGAAGTAAGGATTAAAGATGATACAATTATAATTAAAGGTAAAGATTTCGAGGAAATTCTTCCTTTTGATAAATATTTAAATACTTTATGTAAAAAGTGCAAAGTTAAAGCACCACCTCAATCTCCTGAACTCTCTGAGATAATTGTAGGAGAATCTCAACAAATTTCAACAATAGAAGATGATTTTGAAGATGTTATAGATTTTGAATCAAAATCTCCAGATGAAAGATGGTCAGAAATAAAAGAGCTTTTAAAGGATTGCACAAGATGTTATGCTTGTCGTGAAGCTTGTCCCTTATGTTATTGTAATCTCTGCTTTATTGATCAAAATATGCCCTCTTGGTTTGATAAAACTTATGATCTTAGTGATATTATCGTGTTTCATATGATTCGAGCACTTCATTTAGCAGGTAGATGTGTAGCTTGCGGTGCATGTAGTTCAGTATGTCCTATGGGTATTGATTTAAATTTAATTACTCGTAAATTAGAAAAAATTGTAAAAGATCGATTTGATTTCGTATCTGGATTAGACCCTAATACAATACCACCTATGATGGATTTTAAAATGGAAGATAAGGAGGAATTCATGTTAGAAGAAAATTAAAGGTGATATCAAGATGAATGAAAAAATAATGTATAAAAGACAAATTGGAAAATTTTTTGATGAGGTTTCAAAAGATTATAATTTTTACGCTCCCAAAGAGATTAAGGGTAATATTGAATTCACAAAGATTCAGAACTCTGAAGAAATGAAGTTAAAATATTTTAACTCAAAAATCCCACCAAAAGAAATTTTATTTCCAAAAGCCCAAACACTTTTTAAATATAAGATTAACGGGAAGGAAATAGAAATTGAAGAGAATACTAAGATTGCAGAGAAAAATATTATTTTCGGAATAAGACCATGTGATGCTTATAGTTTTAACTTATTAGAAAATTTCTTCAGTACAGGAAAATTCGAAGATCAATTATTTATAAAAAAGCGCGAAAATACAATCATAATGGGAATAGGGTGCAATATTCCTAAAGAAACTTGTTTCTGTACTTCTGTTGGATTACACCCTTTTAGAAAGGAAGATATGGATATATTTTTAGTTGATTTAGATGAAAAATATCTGATTTTTAGTATTTCAGACAAAGGAAAAGGTTTAATCAATACTTTAAAATGGCTAAAAGAACCAAATGAAGAGGATTTACAAAATGCCTTAAAACTATCGGAAAATGCAGAACTTAGAATTAAAACAAAAATTGATTTAGAAGGAATAGATAAAGCTTTAGAGGGTAATTTTGATCATTCAATATGGACGGAAATTAGTGAAAATTGTCTAGGATGCGGAACTTGTTCTTTTTTATGCCCTACTTGCCATTGTTTTGATGTAATTGATGAAAATGATCATTACAACAACAGAGGAAGGAGAATACGAATATGGGATACTTGCCAGTTTCCCTTATATACACTTCATACTAGTGGCCATAACCCTCGTTCTAATAGGATCCAAAGGTGTAGAAATCGTATATTACACAAGTTTAGTTATTATCCGACGAATTATGGAACGATTGGATGCGTTGGTTGTGGAAGATGTATTCAATTATGTCCTGTAAATAATGATTTAAGAATTATTCTAGAAAAATTGAAAAAAATTGAAAAAGAAGAGGAGGAGATAGTTATTGCTTAATGTTTATGCACCTCAATTTACCATAATTAAATCAATTGTCTCGGAAAATGATGTAAATGATATTAAAACGTTTGAATTACAATTTAATAATGAAAGTGATCTTATTTCCTTTGATTACATTCCAGGACAATTCGCTGAACTGAGTATTATTGGAAAAGGAGAATGTCCTATAGGAATAGCCTCATCTCCGACAGAAAAGGGATCAATAAAATTTACTATAAAAAAGATGGGAGAGGTCACCACAGCTTTTCATAATCATGAAGTAGGGGATGTTGTAGGAATTAGAGGACCATTAGGGAATGGTTGGCCTATAGAAGAAATGAAAGGAAAAAATATTGTCATCATAGGTGGGGGATTTGCATTTTCAACCCTTAGATCTCTTACTGAGTTTATACTCGATAAAGATAATCGTGATAAATATGGAAATTTAACGGTAATATATGGAAATCGTAATTCAAGTGAAGTATTATATCGTGAAGATCTAAAAAGATGGGAAAAAAGAGATGACTTAGAAGTTATTTTAACGATTGATCAACCTGAAGACCATTGGACTAAAAAAGTTGGTTATGTGGCCCCAATCGTAAAAGAAGTTAACCCATCTCCGAAAGATGCATATGCTGTAGTATGTGGTCCACCAATAATGATTAAAACAACTATTAACGTACTTAAAGAACTAAAATTTAAGGATGAATTTATTTTAAATTCTTTGGAAATGAGAATGAAATGTGGCGTAGGAAAATGCGGAAGGTGCAATATTGGAGATAAATATGTTTGTGTAGATGGTCCCGTATTTTCATTAGCAGAATTAAATGAAATGCCGGATGAATATTAAATAAAGATAAGAGGGAAAATAAAAATGGGTGAAAATATAGAAGTAGAAAGTGTAATTCCTAAGTCGTTTGATGATTTAAAAAAAGAAATTCATGATAACGGATTATGTGGTGAGTGTGGAGGATGTGTGAGTTTCTGTTCTGCTTCGGAAATTAAAGCAATTAAGATGTCGGATAATGGACCTCCCGTATATTATAATGAAGATAATTGTTTAAAATGTGGTATCTGCTATCTTGTATGTCCTCAGACATGGGTTTTAAATAAAGAATTAAATGAAAAATATAATTATAAGGTTTCTATTGGAAATTGGAGTAAAGTATGTTCTTCACAATCTAAATCTGGAGAAATTCAGTCAAGAGCTACTGATGGTGGAGTTGTTACCGCTATTTTAAATTATTTATTGGATTACAACTATATTGATGGAGCAATTGTGGCAAAGAAAGAGGGACCATTTAATCGAGTTCCCTTTTTCGCTAGAACAAAAGAAGATCTAATTGAAGCAGCTGGATCTCATTATGATATTTCGGGACATGTTGTGGAGCTAGAAAATTATACAACTTTTATTCCAACAATAACAGAGTTGAAAAAATTAATTGGTTCTGATATGATGAATGTTGCTGTTGTCGGGACACCCTGTCAAATTCATTCAATCCGAAAAATGCAACAACTAAGTATAGTTCCCGCCCATGTTATAAAATACGCGTTAGGTCTTTTTTGTAATCTAAATTTTTCATTTGGTCGAGAAGAACGAGAAAAAATGGAAAATAAATTCAATTTTTCATTTGATAATGTCAAGAAAATGAACATTAAAGAAGATATGATACTTGAATTAAGTCAAGGGAATACAATCCATATTGATTTTGAGGATTTACATGAATTTGGAAGAAATGCTTGCTTTGCGTGCAGGGATTTTTCTAATGTTTATGCAGACATCTCATTTGGAGGATTAGGTTCTCCAGACCATTTTACTACAACACTTATTAGAACGAAAATTGGAAAGGAGATTTTTAATGGAGCATTAAAAGAAGGTTATATTAAAGAACCACTCGAACTTAATACTTCGATAAAAAAATCAGAAATGCTTGCGAAAGTAATTAGCTTTGGTAAACGAAAATTTGAACGCTATAAAAGAACTATGAAAGAAAAAGGGATAATTAAATAACATAATAATAAATTTAACTCTTTCTTTAGTCATTTTTTTATTTTGAATAAAATAAGTATTTAATTTTACTTAATATTTCATTCGAACATGTTAAGATAAATCTTTAAAAGGATATTTTGATTGCTTCTAGTTGACTTTAAATTAATTGAGAATAAAAGGTGGTTTGATTGAGTGTCCATATACTCTTATATGGTGATTTAAAAAACAAATTTAATTCATATACTATCCCTCCTCCAGGGAGTCCATTCAAAATAGATCTTATTAAAAGTAAGGATATAACTTCAGTCCGTGATATATTAAACAAATTAAGATTAAAAGAAAGAGAGATCAGTCACATTTTCGTTAATGCTAAATATTGTGGACCAGGAGAAGAACTTAAAGAGGGAGATCGTATTGGCATTTTTCCTAAAAATATGGGACTAATATTTGCTGAAATCGAACAAAATAATACAATTTCAGTTGTTATAGACGTTTCAGAGAACTTAAAAAGAAAATTTAATCACTCAATAATTAAGCTAACTGTTCCAAAAGGAACTAATGTAGGTTATCTACTCACTAGGGGAGGCACCTTTAGCCCAACAGTTCAGCCGGGAACTTTTCAACGCCGGCGTGTTCGGAATGGCGATTGGTTACCCGACGGTGCCTCAAGGCAAGGCGCGCATTCGGGTGATGATTTCGGCAGCTCACACCAAGGAAGATTTAGATAAAGGTTTGGAGCCAGATTTAAAGCAATTAAAAGGATAAAAATACAATCAGAAATTTCGATAATGGAATAAATCATAAAACAAAAGCCTGCAATATACAGAATCTTATTATTCTTAATAAGTTTAATACTCATTTAGAAACACGCTCTTCTTTAATAAGATTTCCAAATTTGGGGAATAAAGCACCAGTTTTTTGTTGATATTCGATATACTTATCGCCAAATCTTCTAATTAAATCCTTCTCTTCATAATGAATCATAATTGGGATATATATCACTATAAATAGTCCACTGAAAATAACTAAAAACCATGAATTAACTAAAAATCCTAAGGCGATAAACATAGGAAATTCTCCTAAGCTTTGAGGATGTCGGATGTATTTATAGATCCCACCATACATCTCTGTTTCTTTTGAAGGTGTAAGCGTTTCAGGTCCCGCAGATTTTACTCCTAATCCTACTAATATTCCACAAGGAATAAAGAGACATATTGAAATAATAATTCCAATCCATATATTAGGACTAACAATCCAAGTAAAAACAAACGGAAGAGGGAACCAAATCCATAAGATTATATTAATTACAGAAACCAATTCGAAAATTCCACCGATGCTACGCAGAATTTTGGCATAATTCCAAGCCTTATCTCCATATTTTTCAGACATCTTCATTGGCTGTATGCTAGGAATATACACATAAGACATTATGAAAATAGAAACAAGCAAAATTATAAAGTTTAAAATAGCTACAATCATTTTCCTCTACATTTCCTCATTGATTTTTTAATTAAATATTAACCTTCAAAAAAAGTCATTACATATAAAAGTAAGTGATAAATTTACCATTTTATATCATATTTGTTTGATTATACGAAATTTTTCGTATTTAAAAAAGATCTTAAAAGATCTTTGAAAAAGTAGTAAAATTTTAATCCGACATACATTGAGATACTATGAAAACCCCTCAAATATCCCACAAATTATTTGGTTTGTTTAAATCGAAAAAACGTATTAAAATTCTTGATCTTTTTTTAAACAACTCTAATCCACTCCATTTTAATGAAATAGCTAAAAAGCTGTCTATATCGCCTTCAACCTTGGAATATCATCTAAAAAAATTAGAAGAAGAAAATCTTATAACCCATAACGAAGATTTATACGCAAAAAATGCCTATTTAAAGTTAATTTGGAACACTTTGAAAGGGATTTCAAATTTAAGTCCTTTACTTCCCTATTTAAAAACCCACACTTTTCCAATAGACGATCCTCATATTATATTAAAATTCATAAATTCTAACCCTGTTTTTATTCCAGATATGATCACAATGTTGACTTATATGAGAGAAAAAGAGTTAGAAATATATTCAAAAGTGGAGATTGCTGGTTCATTTGATCTAACCTTAGAAGAGAGAATGATGAGATTGGGGGCTGAAGAAATTAAAATTAATGAAATGGAAATAATTTCCACCTATGAAGATTTTCGTAATTTTATTTTCTATGAAAATTACGAATATTTTCTATCTTTAACTCCGATAGAGAATATTAAATTATTTATGATAGATGAGTGTAACTTTTATGCTGCTATAGCAGGCAATTTTGGAATTCTATTTCTGTCAGATATAGAAAGTAAAATAGATTACCAAAGATGTTTAGTCTTTAATGGTAAGCAAAATATTGTATGGTTGAATGACTTTTTTGATATGTTGAGAAAATCTGCAAAAAGAATCACTTTAACTAAGGAGTTTATACATGAAAAAGATCTTTTTCTTAAATATTTAGAACAAGTGAAGGACTCAACCAAGAAGAGATCGTCTTGAATTGCCTACGTTAAAATATTAAATTGTAGAATAAAAATCTACTCAACTAAATTTATATTCTAATAATTATCACCCAATACTCACTTCAGCATTTCCAGAATTTACTTGCGCCCTATTCATCATATCTGAATTAGATTTGATTAATTAATTATTCCATATAGAATTTTAGTACTTTTTTCCCCAAATCTAAACATTTTTTATAACTTGATTTCTATAGCCTTTTGGATATCATTAGAATATAACTGAGGTTGTATAATTCAAAAAGGTTCATAAAAAAGTTCAAAATTTTTTTCTATTTTTCAAGGATTTATTAATAAGTTTTATACTCAAATCTTTTAAGTATAAACAACTATGAGTCTAATTAATCTTGACAAAAATTTAGTGATTAAATTTGGAGAAAATAGATTATAAAGAAGAATTTAAACAATTTGGTAGTAAGATATATATTATTGGAATTTTAACAATCTTAACTCTTTTCACATTAGGATTAATACAAATAGCAATCTCGATTTTACTAATCTTGTCTTTGAAACATATTAAAAAAATTAACGAAGGACTGGAGAACACCTTTTTAAGCAAATTTCGAATAAGAATACTTATTGCTGCGGTTATTAACTTAATTGGAGCTGTAATTTCCGTTGTAATAACAATATTCTTAAACGTATTTATCTTGAGATTTGGGGTGATACATTATCCGCTTTCTGCTCAATCAGTTGCGACTTTTTGGATGTTACTTAGATTATTCCTTTTTATAATGATCTTCGCCGCAATTCTAGGTTTTATAACAGGAGTTTTAAATATGATTGCATGGAATGAGTTAAACAATTTCTTTAGAGAAAAAAAGGATGTTTTTCCTTTAAATATATCAAAAAAGGCGATAAAAGGAGCTGTAAGGCTCAGAAAGGCTTATCTTTTCATAATTGTTGTTGGAGTCTTGGTTACATTAATGACGATATATCTCTTTCTCTTACCTTTCACAGTGGCAACTTATTATGGTTCTATTGTGCACCTTTTTATAATAATTTTTCCTATCATTTTAGGAATTGTTACTGGAATTTTAGGGCTTATGAGCTTCATCTTCACGATCTTGGGATACTTTGATCTTTCCAATCTTAAA
>JARRLT010000012.1:0-15179 GCA_037386725.1 Promethearchaeota archaeon | reverse complement strand
GATTTTTGTAATGATTAAATTTAAAATATGAACCAATAATATTTATAGTTTGTCAGAAAATTCATTAAGAAAATTTTCAGATAATAGATTAGAATATTATAATCATTAATTAAACCAAATGAGCCACTTTAAGTAGTTCTAATAAAAACAACGATCACTTTATTTATTTAAGAATAAAAATAAAATATTGGGATCTTGTACTTATATTTATGAGTGAAAATGAAGATCAAAATTTAAGAATGCCGGTGCTGTTTATAGGGCACGGCTCTCCTATGAATATTATTTCTGATAATAAATTTACCCAAGATATGAGAAAATTAGGTAAAAAGTTACCGAAACCAAAACAAATTTTGGTAATTTCTGCTCATTGGTTGACTTCTGGAACTAAAGTATTAAGTTCTCAAAAACCAAGAACAATTTATGATTTTTATGGATTTCCTAAAGAACTTTATCAGATTGAATATCCAAGTCTTGGCTCACCAGATTTGGCTAAACTTATATGTGATAACCTAAATTCGTATGATGTAAAATCTGATGATACATGGGGTTATGATCATGCATCATGGTCAATTCTTAAGCATATGTATCCTAAAGCAAATATCCCTGTTCTTGAATTGAGCTTAGACTATGGTTTTAACCGATGGGATTTGAAATCTATCGAGTATCATTACCAATTAGCTGAAAAACTGGCATTTCTGCGAGATCAAGGCGTTTTAATTATAGGAAGTGGTAATATCGTACATAATCTTGGAATGATTGATTACGACGTTGACGCGCCAGTAAAAGAATGGGCGAAACAACTTGATGAGGCAGTAAAGGAAAATATTTTGAATCATAACCATCGGGAATTAGTTAATTTTAAAAAGATGGGCGATGTGGCTAGATTGGGAATTCCCACCTGGGATCATTATCTTCCATTAATTTATACCATTGCGTTGCAGAAAAAGGATGACCATATTACGTTTGTTCATAAAGGATTTCAGCATGGCTCGATTTCAATGAGATGTGTGCAGTTTGGATAACTTAAGTTTATTTTGATTTATTACAACTTATAAAATCAAATTCTTTATAATTAAAAAAGAGAAAAATAAAAAATAGTAATTAAATGATTAAAAAAAGAGGTATCAAGGGTAATTCCTCTTCAATATAACAGTTAAAAGGTGTTATAAGGTATTTACAAATAATACAACCGAAAAATTCATCTTAATTGCTGGATCCTCATTAAAAATTGCGCTGTTCCTGAAATTTGAGTTTCCTTGGCACATAAGTGCTCTTCACTCGAATCTATTGAGATATAGGTTCCATCTGAAGAACGGAGCCAAACAATATCATTATCCTTTAGTTTTCCTCCTTCTGTGGGTTTTCCAATCGTAAAAGTTTCTGCATTTTCATGAGTCCATCCAGTGGCGATAATATCTCTCATATCTCCTTCTTTAATATTTAAGTATCTTCCATTACTTGCTCGTAGATATATCAAATCTCCATCCATAATTTCACGACTTTCACTACTCACGTTTTCAATCATAAAAGTCTCCCATCCTAACGGTTTCCAACGGTTCGCAACTAATTCACTTCCATTTCCGTAATCTGCACATACGTACAAGTTATTATTAGCTCGTAAGCATATTATATCTCCACTATTAATCGTTTGAGAAATGTATGCCATACCATCATCTCCAAATTTTTCATCGTACTCGTCACTGGTTATTAATGATTTAATCACATCGTCTATTCCTTCATCTAAAGACACTTCCACCCAAGTTTCGACTTCTTCGGGAGTGGGATCTCGACCCAATAAGTGGTTAAAACAATTTTTAATTGCAATATCTTCGGAGAAAGGTCTAATGAAGCGATCCTCATGTTCTTCCGTGAGAGATACCCCTTTAATCATTGCTCTTACGGAGGTTTCACCCCTATTAAGTTTGAATCCCCATTCTAACATCTCAAGAGGTTTAACTTCTCTTTCTAATATTTGCCTAAATACGTTTCTTACAAGTTCAGGAATTAATTCTAAATCCCATTTTTTTATTATTTCCAACTCGGACATTATATCACCCCATTTTTTTGACTTTCTTTTACCGAATTATTTGTTATGCTTTTTATTTATTTTTCATGTTATCTTTTTAACTGTCGTTTTATTTTCCAATCTTTTCCATTGTCAAAATCAAGAGTATTTTTCACGATTTTTGGAGAGTTTGAAAACTACTATTTTATAATACGGAATAATTCTTTATCATTGAGGTAAAAGTAGCCAAATGTTTAAATACACGAGTATGATCATTTTCATCGTTGTCGAGATTCATCGACAATATTAAAAATTGGTGATGAATCCAATGTTTGAAAAAAATAAACAAGGATCTTCAGAGGATATAAAAGAAAACGATGAAGATCCACATTCTGACAAAAAATTAGTTGAAGAAGAAAAATCTGAGAATAATGAAAAAGAAAACAACCTGGAACAATTTCCAGAATCCGCAAACGATCAGGAAGAATCAAGTGAGGATATTGCATCTAATTTCCTCAAAGAAATAGCTTCTCCCATTAAACTAGAAAAAATTAAAAGAGATCTTATAAAGCCCTATAACAGAAGGGTTTCATTAACCAAAAGTTTAAAAAAGTTACAAATAGCTGCGGGATTGGAGGCACCTGAAGATTTTATATCAACAGATGTAGCGAAACTGAAAAGTTATATAAAAAGCGAGGATATCCCTAAAAATATTGAGGGAAAAGACGAAGACGAGAAAAAGGAAAAATATATTAAAGTGCTTATGGGATTAGCTGAAAGAACTTACCCTACTAAAATTTTCAAGAAAAAATTATCGGAAGAAAACATCCAAGAAAAAGTTAAGTGGGAGAATTTAAAAGAATTTATTGGGAAAAATCCAAATATTGACCCAACAAACCCAAATTATAAAAATGTTGATTGGGAAGGTAGAAGTCCTGAAGAGCACACTGTTAAGTTTGAGCAAATCAAGCAATTTAATATACGTAAGATTTGTTCTCTTGAGAAATTCCGGAACCCTTGTTATGGAGGTTTCAAAGTTCCTTTCTGATGCACCCGATTTTTCAATTCAGAGCACAAATATTGATAATTATATAGCAGAGAAAGGAGAATCCACTTTTGCGAGAATACCTGACAGGAAAAGGCAAAAAAATGTAAAAAACCAACTAAAGAGAATCCAAAGATTATCTCGACTTACCCCAAAATATGAAGAGATAGAATCTTTAGCAAGTGAAGGATTACATTCTGCTTCCACTATAGCCAGAATACCCGAATCTACCTTTATAAAAAAGTATCGATCGACGTTAAATGGGGAAAAAAACGCAAAGCAAATCCATTCTAGAGCGACTCAAACAACAGCTAAATCAATGGCATTACTCGCCAAGTTTGCTCCTTTATTTAACTCGGTAAATCCTCGGGTACTACCAGGAAAAGAAAAACTTTATCATTCGGAAAAAGGAGATTCTAACCTCATTACCGATGGAGGCATATCTGTTGTGCCAAACTTAGAATCTTTATTTGAAGGGTATTTGGATTTATGTGAATGTGGACATTGTAGTTCCGTCTATAGCCCTTCTGCATACTTTGTTGATTTGATGCAATTTTTGGCTGAATCACTCACTAATGATGATGGAAAAACTCCACTCGATATCCTTCTTGAGAGAAGACCAGATCTTCAATATATAGAGCTGAGTTGTGAAAATACTAACAAGAATATACCCTATATCGATTTGATTAATGAGATTCTTGAAAATTATGTTTCATGGGCAATTCCTTCTAGAATTAAAAGCGTCGGATCATCTGAGGAATTAATCGCAGAACCCGAAAATCTAAATATTACTACCTACGAGATATTGAGTCAAAATGATAATGTATATCCTTTTAATATGCCCTTTAACCTTTGGGTAGAAGAGGCTCGAGTTTATTTGGAACACCTTGGAAGTAGCCGCTATGAGATTATGAATATTTTCAATCTAAATAAAGATTTATCTGAATCTGATCTCGCTTGTGAATATCTAAAAATCACTCAAGAGGAGAAAAATGTGATCACAGAAAATGATAAAACGTGGATGTATTATGGATATGATAACCAAGAGGATTTTGAAACCTCCATAACAAGGGTTCCGGAATTTCTCAAGAGAACAAATCTTACGTATATTAAATTGCTTGATTTGCTCAAACTTAACAGTGTAAAAGATAAAATTTCATTAATATCCGAGAATGATCAGTGCGATCTAGATACTATGTGGCTTGACATTCCCGATTTAGAGCCAACATTAAGTCAGATACATCGGTTTATTCGCCTTTCGCGAAAATTAGGCTGGAGTTTAGATGAGCTTGATACAGTTATGAATAGTATAAATATAACGGAGATTGATGAACAATTCCTTGTAACACTTTCTTACATCAAGAAATTACAAGCGGAGATTGATATACCTTTGGCAACACTACTAAGCTTTTGGACTAATTTAGATTCAATAACTGTCGAAGATGATATAAATCTTCTCGCAAAACTGCACATTTCCAGTTTAGAATTGAAATCTTTGATGAATTACGAAATGGTTCGCTCTACAATAAGAAGGGTTTTTAAACACGTATTAGAAAGAAATGTTAAGCTCAATGAGTTGTTAGAATGGGTTTCGAAATTTGAGAAAGGGGAAATGTCAGTTAAAACTATGCTTCAAGAATTAGCGCTCACGAAAGAACATGATGAACACTTCATTATACCTAACTCCGAAGATATCGCAATTAAGTACTGTTTTAACCATTTATTAGATAGAGATCCCACTCCCGAAGAAGTTGAATATTGGGTTGATGTCTCATTTGATGAGGGTATAGACGATGTGATCAAGGGTTTAATGGAAAGCATTGAGGATAATGTACTCAATAAATTTACCGCAATGGGACCCGATGTCATATCGTACCTTCATCGACACACCATTCTTGCTAAATACCTCAATCTTCCTATAAATGATTATATCTCTTTGAGATATCTAATTGATTGGATCGATCCACTTGATTCAAGAAGCATCAAGCACACTTTATTATTTATTGAAAAAGTTCGAAAAGTGTTGAGCTCCCATTTTACCGTTCAAGAATTGGATTATATCTTAAGAAATCACTATATTATCTCTGAGGGCATATGTCCACCCGAAGAAAACATCACTCTGATGTTAACAGAAGTACGTGATGGTCTTAAGAAGATTGCTGACGAAAACGAATTTCAATCGAAATTTTATAAAGAACAAAGTGAGAATTACCTTAAGCAAAAGTTCAGTGATTTTTTTGAGCTAGATTCTATGATCGTAGATTTATTGGTTAGTAAAGATCTCATAAGTTTAACTGAAAATTTCCTGAATGATGATTTCATTTATAGCGATCAAAATAAAAAAGAAATCAATATAAGCACTTTTTCTCAACAATATTCATTACTCTATCTTCTACATAAAATGTCCTTGATTATACTTAAGTTTGGGCTCTCAAAGAAAGAACTAGAGTATTTAGTGGAATATAGTGAAGATTTTGGGAACTTTAATCTTAGTACATTATCACCTCATCTGGAAGCGGGTTTTTCATTTAAACACTGGGAACGCTTTTACGATATATTTACTCTTAGAAATAGTTTTTCGTACGGAAACGTTGACTTAATCGACCTATTTTCCGCAACAAAGAATCCAGAAAAGAGGAATTTAGAAAATACACTAACCGAACTCACTCATTGGGATTTAGAAGATCTCACTGATATGATAAACATTCAATCACAAGATTTCACGAACGAATTTCTACTCTATCAGCTAAAACGATGCTTTGATCTTTGCAAAAAATTTGGTATTTCTGTTTTAAAGGCTAGGGAATGGGCTAATATTTCAGTAGATTCCACTCAAGCGGAGGAAATTAAAAAAGCAGTAAAAGCTAAGTACGACGAAGACTCATGGTCAAAAGTTGCTGTATCTTTAAAAAACAACCTTAGAGAAAAACAGAAGAATGCATTAATTTCTTACATTCTTTATCATGAACAATTAGAGAGTTCTAATGATTTATTTGATTTATTCCTTATAGATGTTGAAACAAAAGCATGTAAGGTAACTTCTCGAATATTGCAAGCAATTTCTACTGTACAATTATTTATTCAAAGATGTTTGATGAATTTAGAAGATAAAAGAGACCACTTACAAAATGAAATTGGAGTAGATTCGGGCGCAATAGACAGTATTAGGTGGAAATGGATGAAAAATTATCGTGTGTGGGAAGCAAACCGCAAAATATTTCTTTATCCTGAGAATTACATTAAGTTTGAGTTTCTCGATAATAAGAGTCCTTTCTTTCAAGAACTTGAAAATGATTTGTTACAAAACGAAGTTACGGACGATACAGTCCAAAAAGCCTTTTTAAATTATTTAGAAAAGTTCAATGATGTCGCCCATCTGGAAGTATGTGGTGAGTATGTCGACGAATTAAAAAATCTTATTCATGTTTTTGGAAAAACTACTGAAAATCCCCCTATTTTTTATTACCGTAAATTTACAATTGTTGAAATCGGAAATGGAGGGGAAGATTTAACGTATATAAAGCATGGATACTGGACACCATGGGAAAAAGTAGATGTAGATATTGAGGGAGAACACTTAATACCAGTTATTTATAACGATCGTCTTTATATTTTTTGGTCAATATTTACTAAATCATCGGAGGAGCCTAAAAAAGTATCCAAATCATCCGATACCATGGAATCTCCCGATGAAAAATGGGAAATTAAAATTGCCTGGAGTGAATACAAAAATAATAAATGGTCACCTAAGAAAATAGCCATTGAAACTGCTAATCTAACTAAGAATGAATTGTATCCTCCTTTAAAGGACGGTGACGACTCTCCTCTTACCAAAAAAGATATTACTTTTTCGGCATGGGTAGACGATGAGCTTAACGAACTTGAAATTGGGCTATATTGTCCCGAGTTCATAAGTTATGATTTCTATTACGACAAGATAGGAACAAATCCAGAAGGTTGGGAATTTATTCTTCGTCCAGATTCCTCAGAAGGTTATGGTGAGGTCGTAGAAGAGTATGAGGGCCGCAAAAAGGTAGTAAGATTAAAAAACTCCGGAAGAGGAAATGCTACATCTTACTATCATTTTTTTAAAATTCCGCAAAGAATTGGTACGATTGAATGGTGGGCACTTGCAGTCTCTGGATCAAATATACTGACATATCTTGATTATAATTCGATTAGGTGTGGAATATCTGGAAACGGAGATCTATCTTATTTAGAAAGAGGCGATGTAGTGATAGGGGGAAAGGTAACTTTAAATCAGTGGCATCACTTTAAAGTGAACTTTGATTGTACCAAAGGACCCGATAGTTCCTATACATTATGGGTTGATGATAAATTAATAAGTAGTGATATTCCATTCCAAAGTTCTATTATCGCAATTTCTTATATTATTTTTCAGACCAGAGGTGGTTCAAAGGATTACGTTTATTTCGATGCTGTGGACTTTTCTTGGGTTCCTAGTAAAATGGTGGGTTTGAAAAAATTTCGTTTAAAAACTTGTCAAGGAAAATTTTTAGTTGAAAATTGGGAAGATCCTAAGAGAAAAATTCCAAATTTACCTTACTCTACTAAAGTAAAAAATATGGCAATTGAGGGTAAGGCTGGAACTGAAATAACACTAATGTTGATACCAGACATACGCTATTGGTATACATTTGCTGGGCCATATCAATACTATTCATGGCCGGAATATAAATCGATAATCACACCAGGTCAAAGTGTAGGTAACTGGAACCTTCTTTACCCTCATCAATACGAAAATCATGATGAAATTTTATCATACCCACAAAAAAATATGAGTACTTACGAGATACCTTTCTTTTTTCAAGATGATAAAAGAGTATTTTTTGTTACTCCTGAGATAAGAGAGCGACTAAGCACATTTAAATTTGGATTTAAGTTTGATGTTTTTTATCATAGCCACGTCTGTGAGTTTATAAAACAGCTTAATAAGGAAGGTGTTCAAGGCTTATTAAATTTCAATATGATCCTCTCATCTCGTGATATCTTTTCTACTTCAGAATATTCTCCTACTCGTTATGTTAAGGAGCCGTATCCTATTGAATCCATCGATTTTAGCCCAGAAGCTGCCTATTCTCTCTATAATTGGGAGCTGTTTTTCCACGCTCCTCTTTTAATTGCCACTCGTCTTAGCAATAATCAGAGGTTTGAAGAAGCTCAAAAATGGTTTCACTATATTTTTGATCCAACAAAAGATATTGATAATTGTTGGAACTTCAGACCTTTCTACGACCAGAATAACGAAGATTTAATTCAAGATCTATTAAATATACTTTCTTCCGAAAATAGTGATGAAAACAAAAAAGAGGAATTTCTGTATCAAATTGAAAGATGGATGCACGATCCATTTAATCCCCATTTAGTTGCTCGATTAAGAATAGGGGCATATCAAAAGACGGTGATTATGAAGTATATCGATAATTTAATAGCGTGGGGAGATAACTTATTTAGACAATTCCAAACAGAATCCATTAATGAAGCAACCCAATTATATATATTAGCTTCGGATATCCTTGGTAAACGTCCCGAAAGAGTACCAGAAAAGGAAACCGATGCAAGAACATATTCTGAATTGCTGAAACAAGCAACTGAAATTCTTGATTCCGTTGAACAAGCTAACTTCTCTAATGGAGGGATTTCTACGATAGAACCTTCCATGGAATTCGCTAACCTATTCAATTTTTTTACGTTTTATTTCTGCATCCCTCAAAACGATGTTATGCTTAAATATTGGGATATTATTGAGGATCGATTATTTAAGATTCGACATTGTATGAATATTGAAGGTATTGTAAGTCAGCCTCCGTTATTCGCACCTCCAATTCCACCCGGGTTACTAGCAAGAGCCAAGGCTATGGAAATAGATATAAGCAGCGTTTTAAGCGAAATATCTGCAGTCATACCGCACTATCGATTTAACTACATGCTCCAAAAAGCAAAGGATTTATGTAACGATGTAAAATCACTGGGGTCCCTATTATTATCTGCATTAGAAAAAAAGGACGCCGAAGAGTTAGCTATAATCCAAGCTGGACATAATACGAACTTACTAAAGTCAATCACTTTACTTAAAGAGAAACAAATCGAAGACGCAGAAGAGAGTCTGAATAGTCTAAAAAAGACCCGACAAGCAACGAATATAAGATACAACTATTATAAAAAGCTAGAGTTTATGAATCTTGGAGAAATTTTGCAAGTTACTTTAATGGGAGTGTCAATAGGTTTGCAAGCTGCGAGTTTAATAACTGAATTGATTGCTAGTGGTATTAGTGTGGCTCCTGATATTTATGCTGGAGGTGCAGGAGCATTTGGATCCCCTGTCTTTATTATGCATGCTGGTATTGGCTCTAAAATCGCTGATGCATTGAAAATCGCTTCAAGCGCTCTTGATAAGAGCTCAAAAATATCAGATACGGGAGCGGCTCTCTCAGGATTAATGGCGGGCTATTATAGAAGAAGTGAAGAGTGGAAGTTGCAAAAAGATTTAGCATCTAAAGAGTTAGAACAAATTGATGCCCAAATAATTGCTGCAAAAGCAAAAGTGGAAATTGCTAAATATGATCTAGAAAATCACGAAGAACAAATAAAAAATGCTGAAGAAATCGATTCATGGATGAAAAGAAAGTTCACAAACAAAGAATTATACAGTTGGATGGTATCTCAAATCTCAACCATTTATTTTCAGAGTTATCAATTAGCGTACGATATGGCTAAGAGGGCTGAAGAGGCTTATAAATTCGAATTAGGTATACGAGATTCGAACTTTATTCAATTCGGGTATTGGGATAGCTTGAAGAAGGGATTATTAGCGGGAGAAAAATTATTTTATGATTTGAATCGCCTTGAATTAGCTTTTGTGGATCAAAACAAACGGGAATACGAAATAACAAAAACAATCTCTCTTGCTTTCACCGATCCTTTAGCCCTTCTCGAACTCAAGGAAACAGGACAATGTACATTCACCATTGGAGAAAATCTTTTCGATTATGATTACCCGGGACATTACATGAGAAGAATTAAAACAATAAGTCTCACTATTCCCTGTAATAAACCCTCATACAATAATATAAACTGTAAATTGTCTATGACTCGAAATACTATTCGCATTAAAGACGGTGTACCTGGTGAAGGAAAATATCTCAGCACTGGAGACGGCGATCTTCGTTTCGTGGATAATTTCGCTGCTTTACAATCAATAGTAACTAGCCAAGCCAACAATGATTCTGGCCTTTTTCAACTCAACTTTTCGGATGAAAGATATTTACCATTTGAAGGCGCAGGAGTTGATTCTAGTTGGTTACTAGAAATGCCCATACAATCTAATGATATCGATTTTGCCTCTATTTCCGATGCTCTTATCACGATTAGTTACACTGCCAGAGATGGTGGACCGATTTTAAGGAAAGAAGCTGAGATTGCTCGAGAAATGGTGTCTGGGACTCAAAAGTCCGAATTAGTACGAATGTTAAGTGTCAAGTATGTATTCCCGGAGCAATGGCAACAATTTTTCAATCCGTCTGAAAGTGAAACAAGCCATACCTTGGAATTGGACATATTGAAAACTTTATTTCCATATAAATTTAAAACAATCGATTCAATTGAAAACGTGTCTATTTTCTTGAAATTAACAGAAAACGTGCAATATAATAATACAAATCCTTTGAAAATTATTATAATTGCTCCAGAAATGACCCCTAGTAGTCCTAAGGAATTAATTACTCCGGAAGATTCTACGATTAAACTTCCATTTACTGAATATTCCCCCTCACGCGGGGAACTAGGAAAATGGTTGATTGAAATCGACAGAAGATCAATCCCTTCCAATTTATCGCTAAAAACGAACGGAGAATATGAAAGCAACGTTATTGATGGAGAAACCTATTATCGATTGAATTCTGAAGTTATCGAGGATATCGGAATTCTTTTTACATATTCGGGAACTTTACGATAAGAAATTTAATTTTAACAAAATTTTTTTATTTTTTTCCTATTTTATATTCCTATTCATGAATTGAGCTAGTATTTTTGTTTTAACCGATTTGTTTTGAAGTTAATTGAGTATCATTATCAATTGGCAAAAATATTGGCATTTCTTCATGATCGAACCATTTTAATTAATGGAAGTAGTGAGAGATGTAGCAAGATTAGGAATTCACACAAGGATCATTACCTTCCATTAATTTAAGCTATTGCTTTGCAGAAAAAGGATGACCCTGTAACTTTCGTTTATGAAAGATTTCAACACTGTTCGATTTTAATGAAGCTTTAGCAGTTTCATAAAAATTAAATGAAAAATTTTCTTAGAACTATAATATTAATTCATAGCATAAAAAAACAAATTTAAGCAAGGTAATTTTTATTATGCCATCTGAAAAAACTGTAAGCGATTACTTTAATATTACCGATCATGAAGATATTTTAATTGGTGGAATCAAAATGATACCTATTCAAACTCCGTTTGGTGAATTTAAAGTCTGGACAAAAAGAATTGGGAATAATCCCAGAATCAAAGTACTTCTTTTACATGGAGGTCCTGGTGGAACTCACGAATATTTTGAATGTTTTGATAGCTTCTTTCCAGCAGAGGGAATTGAATACTACTATTACGACCAATTGGGATCGTATTATAGCGATCAACCTAAAGAGTCTGGTCTTTGGGAGATATCTCGGTTTGTTGAGGAAGTAGAGCAAGTTAGAAAAGCCCTAAAATTAGACGAGTCAAACTTCTATTTATTTGGGCATTCTTGGGGTGGTACTTTAGCAGTCGAATACACACTAAAGTATCAAGAGAATCTTAAAGGTTTAATTATTTCCAACATGATGATGAGCGCCCCTGCCTACGGAAAATATGCTGACGAAGTATTAGGCCCTAAACTCGATCCAAAAGTATTAACAGAAATCAAAGAGTTGGAAGCGAAAGGAGATTTTGATAATCCTCGCTATATGGAGTTGCTGCTGCCCAACTATTACGCTGAGCATGTTGTTCGCATTCCCGTCGAACAATGGCCAGAACCATTAAAAGAATGTTCAAACATCTCAATCAGGATGTATATATACCCATGCAAGGTCCTAGTGAATTTGGTATAAGAGGAACGTTAGAAAAGTGGGATAGAACCTCTGACTTATTTAAAATAAAAGTTCCTACGTTGGTAATCGGAGCTACTCACGATACAATGGATCCTAAGGATATGGAATGGGTATCCAGGCTCTTACAAGAAGGACAATTTTTATTGTGCCCAAATGGTAGTCATTGCGCTTTTTACGACGATCAGAAGATATATTTTGATGGGTTAATACAATTCATCAAAGACGTAGATCAAGGAAAAGGAACATCCCATACAAAATAAACACGTGTTAAAATCAGGCAGACGGGAATATTGAATTATAATGTAATAAGTATATGGAAATAAAAGATTAATTGTGATTTGGTTTTAAGAAAGGAGGAAAAGTATAAAAATCAAGTAAAAACAAGAAGATATACTGAGAATTAAGAATTATTAGTTTTAAGAATCACTTTCTTTTATAAATCAATTCTTTTTTCAAAATTTAAGAAAATTTCCTTGGAATGTTTACTTAGGATTTTTCTTGCTAAAAGATCCCTATGACAATAATGTTTTTGAGTTTTATTTGGTTTTGCAAATTCTTCCATACACATCAAACAACATTTTCCATTATCTTTTAGATACCTAATGAATTCATCCAAATCAAATTCAATATTTTTTAAATGCCAATCATACCAACCCCTAAATGAATCATCTGAGATATATCCTTCAATATAAGGTGCTCTAATTTGATAAATCACTCCTAATTCTGGTTTATGGACATAATTAATTTTCAATTTTTCAAATTCTCTTGTTAAGACTTCGGAGCTAAATTCTGGTTTTCTAGTGCTTTTTCCAGAATCTCTGATATCTATAAGTAAATTTATCTTATTATCTTGAAGAATTTTTAAAAGAGTATCTAAATCTTTCCCTTGATACCCAATAGTAAAGATAGTTTGATTTTGAAATTTACTTAATGCTTCTCTAGCATCGTTTATATTCAAACTCTTTTCCAAAATATAATCTAAGAATATATCCTGATTCTTCTTATCGAGCTTTGAAATGATAACGGCATGGGTTGTAGAAATTTTATCATTTTTTAATGCTTCTTGAACTTTTTTGCTTACATCAAGAATCAATGCTAATCTATTACTTACCCATGTTTGACTTTTTCCTAATTTTTCAGCAACCTCTTTTTGATTATAACCAAAATCATCAATGATTTTCTTAATTGCCTTAGCTTCTTCAATATCTGTCAAATTTTTCTGAAGAAAATTCGTTTTTATAGAAAGAATCGCCGCTGAATCTTCTTCCACATCTAATAATTTAGCTTCTATTTCATCCCATCCTAATTTTTTGACTGCTCTTAAACGATGTCCACCAGAAATAACCTCGTAATCGCCATTTTCGAGTTTTTTCACTAATATTGGATTCCATAATCCATCGCTTTCAATACTCTTAGCTAATTCATCTATATAATCCACTTCAATTTTTTCTCTTGGATCATATTTAGAATGTTTGATTTTGCTTAATTTTATTTTCATATTAGCACTCTTATATTATAATATAATTAGTGATTTAAAGTATATATTTCATTAATTAAAGAAAAAATTTGTAATTTTCTGATCTTTTTCTTTTGGAGGATAAAATAATCCGATAATTAACCATTTTGGAAATTTCCAATGAGTACCTACGAAAAAATAAAGATCTCTTTGAGTAATCATTTCAGTTAAGAACTTATTTCGTAATTTCTCTTCTAATTCCTCAGGTGTAGAATAAATTTTTCTCCACTTTCTAAAAGCTTCTAATAATTCCCAATCTTCACAAATCATTTTATGTCCATTGCATTCAGCACCTTTACAATTAAATTTATATGAGAAGGCTTTCTCAATCTTATCTACTTTTTTAAGTTTTTGGCCAAATAAATTCAACTGAATTTTTTTCATTATGTCGATTTCAATCTCTTCTACTGGTTTAGATAAAATAAAATCAATAGAATTACCCTTCGGTCTAATAAAACCTAAAGAAGTTCGATCTTCCTCAAATTTAGACCATAGTTCTTCCAAGGAGGGAGCAAGAACCTTCTTTAATATTCTTTTTCTTTCTTGCCAAATTCCTTTCTTATTCGGATCTATTAAAGAATTATCAATTACTTTAACAGAGTCTTGGTCAATTTTATGAGATTCTTTCCTTTGTAGATAATCTTTATCATCTTTCTTAATTTTTGCTCTAATTCTAATAAATTTCTCTAAATTTAACCTATTATATACATTAAAATTAATGGGATAAATTCTAACCCATTCATCAGTGTCTTCAAGGATTCCAGCTGTACAAACAGTATTTCCATATTTTTTACTTCTCTCTGGATAAGTTTTTACAACAAGAAGAATTTCTCTCTCTTCCCAACTCATTAGGATCACTATTTTTTGTCTTAATAATTTTAAAAATTTTAGAAATATAAACATAGAGGGAGGTTAAATTTATTAAAAATATCCACTAAAACAGATTATCTTTTTCAGAAAAATTTTTCCAAAGCAATTAAAAACAGGTTATTAGCATTATTAAAATGCATTAGCTTTTAGGGGATTTAGCTGGAGAATATTTGAAATAATTTGATAGAATGATCTATTTCGGTTTATTATTTACATTTTAGCGAGGATAATTTTTAATATCAATATCAATTCATTTTGAATTTCTAATTTAAATTGCCCCGATTTATTCAATTCATTTAACTCTCATACGAAGGCTCCTTGTAATCGTGTTTTATTTCGGTTAGATCCTTTGTGGATTTCTCATCTGAATCGTCCCACAATCCCTTAATTCCTTTTAAATCTTCACTTCCCTTTTCTTTCGAGGTTTTAGTTAAACCTAAAAAGTCAGACTTTTGTTCTTTATTAAATTTACTTATATTTTTAAAATCTTGGTTCTCATGCTTTATAAAATTGTTGATTCTAGCAATATCCTCATTATTCTGTTTCTGATACCTATTTATTCCTTGGAAGTCGTTGATTTCATTCGTAATTCTTTTATTTATATCCTTAAAATCCAAAGAATCAGAATCTTC